>DASVED010000255.1:0-4919 GCA_036380775.1 Actinomycetes bacterium | reverse complement strand
AAGGGCGGGACGGTGCGCCACGTCGTCGGCGAGGTGGACCCCCAGGGCGTGTCCATCACCGCGTTCAAGGCCCCGACGAAGGAGGAGCTGGCCCACGACGTCCTCTGGCGCATCAAGCGGCGCTTGCCTGAGCCCGGCATCATCGGCGTCTTCGACCGCTCCCACTACGAGGACGTCGTGGTCGTCCGGGTCGAGGAGCTCGTCGACAAGCGCACCTGGTCGCGGCGGTACGCCACGATCAACCGGTTCGAGGAGGACCTGGTCGCCAAGGGCACGACGGTGATCAAGTGCTTCCTGCACATCTCCCAGGAGGAGTCGAAGGCCCGGCTGCTCGCGCGCCTGGACAAGCCGGACAAGCTCTGGAAGTTCAACCCCGGCGACGTCGACTCGCGGGCCAAGTGGGACCCGCTGATGGAGGCGTACTCCGACGCCCTCGAGCGCTGCAACACCGAGGTCGCGCCCTGGTACGTCGTCCCGGCCGACCGCAAGTGGTACCGCAACTGGGCGGTCATGAACATCCTCTTGGAGCAGCTCGAGGCGATGGCCGTCGCCTGGCCGGTCCCGGACTTCGACGTCGAGGAGCAGCGCCAACGGCTGATCAACAGCGACTGACCGGCTGACGTTCACCCGAAAGGCTCAACCGGGCCTCGGATCCGACCGATACGAGACGGATCGGGGACGGACAGGCGAGGGGAGGGCGGCCGTGCGACGGTTCCGGGCTGCCCTGCTGGCGCTGGGTCTCCTGCTCGTGACCGCCGGAGTCGCGGCCGGGGCGCTCGCCGAGCGGGCCGGCGGCGACCTTGACCACGACCTCAGCCTGGCCGGTGCCTCGCGCGTCACGGCCGTGGACGACTACGCAGAGCGAGCACGAGCCGTCACCCTGGTCGCCTCCCACTCGGCCGCGTTCGCCGACTTCTACGACGCACCCGGAAGCCGTGACGAGCGGATCCGAGGCCAGGCCGGCAACCCCAATCTGATGATCAGGGTCCACACGGCTCTGTCCGACCTCGGAGTGCTCTTCCCCGACGACGTCGCATCCGCAGGCTTCGTCGACCGCACAGGGGCCGAGAACGCCGCCGTGGTCCGGGGGGAGAGCACCGACCACGTGTACCTGTCGCCGGACCAGAGCGACCTGCCGTTCTTCGACCGGACCTTCGAGCTCCCCTACGAGAAGGTCTACCAGTCGAAGCCTTACCGGTCGCCGGCGACCGAGGAGTGGGTCGTCTCCTTCTCGGCCAAGGTCCTGTTCAGCGCGGACGTCGCCCCGGCCGTCATCCACTTCGACGTCACCGTCGAGAGCTTCCGCCTGGCGCTCTACGACGAGGACCCTGGCTACCGGGTCCGCGTCGTCGATCTCCTCGACGGCCGGGTGATCATCGATAGCAAGCACCCGCAGGACGTGAGTGCGCCGCTGGGCCAGCCGGACGACCGGTCCCTGCGCTGGGTGCAGACCGCCCGCGACGGCGAGCTGCGGACCTCCGACGGGCAGCGCCACGTGGTCGAGCGGGCGCGGGCGGCCTCCAACATCGCCACCTCCTGGGCGGTGGTGGTGTCCGTCGACGAGCTGACCGGCGCATGGGCGGGTCCGACCTCCCTGGGTCCCGTGTCGCTGTTGACGGCTGGGCTGCTGCTGCTCGCGTTTTCCGTCGTCGGCTACGTGCGGCAGGGCCGGATGATGCACCGTGCAGCACGCCGCGACGAGCTCACCCTGCTGCACAACCGGATGTCTGCCCGCGAGATCGCCGACACCTTGCTGGTGCGCGAACGCTCCCTGGCGGTCATCCTCTTCGACCTCGACCGCTTCAAGCACGTCAACGACTCGCTCGGCCATCGTGCGGGTGACCACCTGCTCGCGGTGATCGCGTCCCGGCTGGCCGAGGTCGTCCGCGAGCCGGACGACGTCGTCGCGCGGCTCGGCGGCGACGAGTTCGTGGTGCTCGCGAGGGGTCTGCGCGACATGGCCGCCGTGCAGGCGATGTGCGAGCGGATCTCCCGCGCGGTCACCGAGCCGGTGGTCATCGACGGTCTCCACGTCTCGGTCGGCGCCAGCATCGGCGTCGCCCTCGCCCCTGACCACGGCTCCGACTTCGGTGTGCTCCTGCAGAGCGCGGACATCGCGATGTACGACGCCAAGCGCCGCCGCACCGGCTGGCAGGTCTACCAGGACGACCTGGCGCGCGGGGACCGGGCCGAGCTCGAGCTCGACGCGGACCTCCGTCGGGCGGTCGATGCCGGCGAGCTCGAAGTGCACTTCCAGCCCAGCTTCTCGGTGGCGACGGGCGAGCTGATCCGCGCGGAGGCGCTGGTCCGCTGGCGCCACCCGGCGCGTGGGCTGCTCATGCCCGCGCAGTTCATCGCTCTCGCCGAGGCGACGGGCACGATCAAGGCGGTCACCCGGGTGGTCCTCTCGCAGTCGCTCGACCAGGTCGTCGCCTGGCGCACCCAGGGCCACGCCGTCCCCGTGTCGGTCAACGTCTCGGCGCACGACGTCAACGACCCGGCCTTCGCCGACCTGGTGGTGGCCGAGCTCGCGGCACGGGGTCTGCCAGGGAGCATCCTGACCCTCGAGCTGACCGAGACCGCCCTGCTGGCCGACCCGGAGGCCGCCGCGCTGGGACTGCTGCGCGTGGTCGCCGCCGGGGTCACCATCGCCGTCGACGACTTCGGAGCGGGCTACGCCAGCCTCCTCTACCTGCGCCGCTACCCCATCTCCGTCCTCAAGCTGGACCGTTCCCTCGTGCAAGGCCTGACGGTCAACAGCACCGATGCCGCTCTGGTGCGCTGGACGGTCGAGATGGCGCACTCCCTGGCCGTCACCTGTGTCGCCGAGGGTGTCGAGGACGCGCAGACCCTGGCCGCGCTCGCCGACCTCGGCTGTGACGAGGCGCAGGGCTTCTTCCTGCAGGTCCCGGTGCCCCCGGAGGAGCTGGCGATCGCTGCGCACGAGGCGTCGGTCCGCTAGGGCGTCGCGCGCACCAGCAGCGCCACCGGCAGCGGCTCCAGCAGGTCGCTGACGGGCACCGTGCCCGCGTACTCCCGTCCGGTCAGGTCGTCGCGCCAGGTGCCTCCGGGGAGGTGCACCACCGCGTCGCCCCAGCCGTCGCGCAGCCTGGTCGTCAGCCGCGACACGACCGTCACCACGGCACCCGCGCGGCTGAAGGCCAGCGCGTGCGGCGAGGTGGTCTCGACCGGCTCGTACGTCGCCGAGGCACCGAACCAGTCCGGGTGCGCGCGGCGCAGGCGCAGTGCACGCGACACGACCAGCAGCTTCTCGTCGTCGAGGTCGCGAGGCAGGCCGCCTGAGTCCAGCGCCGCCAGCCGCTCCCGGCGGATCGCGTAGTCGACCGGCCGGCGGTTGTCCGGGTCGACCAGCGAGAGGTCGACGAGGTCACAGCCCTGGTAGATGTCGGGAACACCCGGCACGGTCAGGGACAGCAGCTTCTGCGCGAGCACGTTGCTGCGGAACGCAGGCGCCAGCCGGTCGACGAAGCCGGCCACCGACGAGGTCACGTCCGGGTCGGCGAGCACCCCCTGGGCGAAGGACTGGACGGCGCGGTCGTAGGCCTCGTCCGGCTCCGTCCATGTCGTCTGGCGCTTCGCCTCCCTGGTGGCCTTCTCCAGGTAGTTGCCGAGCCGTTCGGGGCTGATCGGCCAGGCGCCCACGACGGTCTGCCAGAGCAGGTACTCGGTGTTCGGGTCCAACCCGTCTGGCCGGTGGCGGGCCGCCTGGGCGCGCCAGCCGGTGACCGCAGCGCTCCACTCGCCGGGCACCTCGGTCAGGACCGCGAGCCGGGCCCGCACGTCCTCGCTGCGCTTCGTGTCGTGGGTCGACAGCGTGGTCATCGCGGCCGGCCAGTTGGCCTGCTGGCGGGCGGACCATTCGTGCAGCTCTTCGGGTGCTACCCCGAGATGGGCCGGGTCGCCGCCGACCTCGTTGAGCGACGTGAGGCGCAGCCAGCGGTAGAACGCCGTGTCCTCGACCCCCTTCGCCATCACCGGGCCGCAGGTCTGCTGGAACCGCACCACGAACTCGTCGCGGTGCGGGCCGCGCCCGAGCTCACCGAGGGCCAGCCGGGCGACGAGGTCGACCGTGCCGTGCCGGTCCTCGGCCAGTCGCAGGGTCGCCGCCGCAGCCGCGTCCCGGAGCACCCGCTCGGACTCCGCCGGCACCGGATCGCCGGGCACGACGTAGGCCCGGTAGACGGGCATCGCCACGAGCAGCTCCACCAGGGACTCGTGCAGGCCGCGCCGCGTGTGGTCCCGCAGCGCGAGGTGCTCGTGGCAGATCGTGGCCGCCACCTCGACCAGCCGGGCCACCTCGGCGTGCAGGCCGTGCTCGACCACGAACCGCTTCGCCTCGTCGACGACGACGGCGAAGTCGGCCGGCTCGCCGGTCAGCTGGCTGTAGAGGTCGGTCAGCGGCCACTTCCCAGAGGGGTCGAGGAGCGTCCCGCCGATGCGCAGGAGGGCGTCGTACCCCGTCGTGCCGGCGCACGGCCAGTCGATGGGCAGCTGCTCGTCGCCCTCCAGGATCTTCTCGACGACGATCCAGGCCCCGGTGGCACCGAAGAGCCGCATCACGTACTCGCGGGGGTCGGCCAGCCCGTCGGGGTGGTCGATGCGCAGCCCGTGGACGCGTCCCTCGGCGACGAGGGCCAGCAGCACGGCGTGGGTCTCGGCGAAGACCTGCTCGTCCTCGACGCGCAGCCCGGCAAGGGTGTCGATGTCGAAGAACCGCCGGTAGTTCAGCTCCTCGTCGCCGACCCGCCAGTGGGCCAGCCGGTAGAACTGCCGGTCGAGCAGCTCGTCCAGCGGCAGGTCCTCCGTCCCTGGTCGGACCGGGAACACGTGGTCGAAGTAGCGCAGCACCGGCTCGCCGGACGAGTGACCGGTGGCGTCCAGAGTGATCTCGCCGTCCG
>DASVED010000254.1:0-4607 GCA_036380775.1 Actinomycetes bacterium | reverse complement strand
ATAGGGCGTAATGACGTCACGGGAAACCGTGACCCCGGTCACGTCGGCTCGTTGGAGACCCCGACGAGCTCAGTCCGCCCGGCACCAGGCCGCCGGGCACGGCCCTGGAAGGACTCCCATGCGGAGACGCCTCACGACGCGGCACATCCTCGCCGCCGGTGCGACCCTCGCGGTGACGGCAGCGATCCTGCCCCCCGCTTCCGCCGCGATCGACCCCGTCGGATCGGGCGGCGCCCGGGCCGGGACCCTGGACAGCCGGGAGACCGACTCCGCCCTCCCGCCGACGCCCGGGCAGCTCGAGGCGACGCAGGCCATGGTCGCGGCCGCACCCGACGGCGCCCGCGTGACCTGGGACGAGCGCTTCGGCACCCCCCGGTCGGCGATCGGCACCGGCGGCTACCTGACGGACGCCCGCAGCGGCTCGGCCGTCGACGTCGCCCGCTCCTGGGTGTCCGACAACCGGGCGGCGTTCGGCATGTCCGCGACCCAGGTCGCCGCCCTTGCGGTCAGCCGCGACCACACGCTGCCCGGCACCGGGACGCACGCCGTGACTTTCACCCAGGTGTTCGACGGGGTCGAGGCGGTTCAGGGCGGGCGACTGAACATCGCGGTCACTGATGACGGCAAGGTCCTCTCGTACGGCGGGAACCCGACCCGCGGGGAAACAGTCACCGGGTCGTACTCGCTCGGCGCGGCCGGTGCCCTGGACGCGGTGGCAGCCGAGCTCGCCGGCGGGACCGCGTTCACGCCGGAGGCAACTGGGGAGAAGGCCGGCTTCACGTCGTTCGCGAAGGGTCCCTTCGCCGCGCCGTCCTACGTGCAGAAGGCCGCGTTCCCGACCCCGGACGGCGCTGTCGCGGCGTACCGCGTGCTGTTCGTCGAGAAGATGGACCAGGCGTGGGAGACCGTGGTCGACGCGCGCACCGGCGACGTCCTCTACAAGACCAGCCTGGTGCAGCACGAGTCCGAGGGAACCGTCTACGAAAACTTCCCCGGTGACACCGGCAAGGGTGGGTCGCCGGTCGTCACGTCGTTCGGTCCCACCGCCGAGTCGCCCGGGGGCTGGGTCGACCCGACCGGGGTCGCCGGCCTGCCCGGGCCGACGACGCTGGGAAACAACGCGAGCACCTACGCCAACTACTCGAACTTCATCGGCCCGATCGACCAGATGCCCCGGCCGGTGAGCCCGACCAGCCAGTTCAACTACACGTACGACATGAACTGGCAGAAGACCAACGGCGCGATCGTCCCGCCGTCCTACGCGCTGGACCTGAACCCGGCGGCGACGAACCTGTTCTTCCACCACAACCGGATCCACGACGAGTTCTACGACTTCGGCTTCACCGAGTCGGCCGGCAACTTCGAGCTCGACGGCGGGGACCCGATCCTCGGGCTGGTCCACGCCGGTGCCGCCAGCGGTGGCGCCCCGACGTACACCGGACGCGACAACGCGTACATGCTCACGCTGCCGGACGGCATCCCGCCGTGGAGCGGCATGTTCCTGTGGGAGCCGATCAACGACGCGTTCGAGGGCCCCTACTCCGACGGCAACTTCGACGCGAGCGTCATCGAGCACGAGTACGCGCACGGCCTGAGCAACCGCTACGTGGCCGGCGGCGAGGCGCTCGGATCGCACCAGTCCGGCTCGATGGGCGAGGGCTGGGGCGACTGGTACGGCTTGAACTACCTGCACCGCGAGGGGCTGTACGAGAAGTCGGTCGTTGGTGAGTACGCGACCGGCAACACCGAGCGCGGCATCCGCAACTGGCCGTACGACACGAACCCGACCGGCTTCGGTGACATGGGCTACGACCTGAACGGCCCCGAGGTCCACTCGGACGGCGAGATCTGGACCACCATGTTGTGGGACCTGCGCAAGAAGCTGGTCGCGCAGTACGGCCAGGCGCAGGGTTCCGAGGTGGCGGCCCGGCTCGTGACCGACGCGATGCCGCTCTCGGCCCCCGACCCGTCGTTCCTCGACATGCGCGACGCGATCCTGGCGGCCGACCTCGACCGCTACCACGGCGACAACACCGACACGGTCTGGACGGTGTTCGCGACCCGCGGCGCCGGCGCCTCCGCCGTGAGCGCGACCGGTGACGACACCCAGCCGATGCCGGCGTTCGACCACGCGTCGGACACGCGCAACGGGTTCCTGGTCGGCCGGGTCATCAACTCCTCCACCGGCGAGCCGGTCGAGGACGCGAAGGTGATCGTCGGTGAGTTCGAGGCGCGGGTCACCCCGCTGGCCCGGACGTCCGGCACCGGTGGATTCGGCGCGAAGATGGTCGCCGGCACCTACGACCTGGTCGTCAACGCTCCCGGCTTCGGCGCGCAGACGTTCCGCGACGTCCAGGTCAGCTCCGGCGACGCGACGTCGCTCACGCTCAAGGTGGCACCGAACCTCACCTCGCTCGCCTCCGGCGCGACGATCGTGTCGGCCTCGAGCGAGGACGCCGGCCTGCCGGCGAAGTTCCTGCTGGACGACACCGCGGCCAGCGTGTGGGGCACCCAGAAGGGCGCCACGGCGTACAACAGCGGCCCTGACGAGCGGGTCACCATCAAGCTGGCCAGGCCGAGCACCATCAACCGGGTCCAGGTCAGCGCGTTCAAGAACACCGTGGCGAGCCGGTTCGCGGCCCTGAAGGACTTCACCTTCCAGGTCTCCGACGACGGTGTGCTGTGGAAGACCGTGAAGACCGGAGGGTTCGGCTACCAGGCCCCGCGCCCGACCGCGCCGGACCTGAACTACGCAACCTTCCAGCTCGCGAAGCCGACCAAGGCGTCGTTCGTGCGGTTCTTCGTCGACTCGGTGCAGGGCGAGACCCTGACGTACGCGCAGGCCGCCGAGCTGCAGGTGTTCGGAGCGCCGAAGGGCATCGAACCGGTGGCTCCCGAGCCGGACGCGCCGTTCACCGACAGCGGCACCATCGCCGTCGGCAACCCGGCGATGGGCGACCCGACCGGCCTGCAGCACGTCAGCGGCGTCACGGCCAACGAGTTCGAGCAGACCTGCACGGCGCCGCCCGCGTCGCAGGGCGCGGACGCGTGGGTGTCGACACTGCCCAGCGGGTTCGGCGACGGCGTGCACACCGTGACGGTGACCGGCGAGGAGACCCCGGCCGGGCACGACATCGACGTGTACTTCTACGACGCGTCGTGCGCGCTGATCGGGTCGGTGGCCACGTCGGGTGCCAACGAGTCAGGGGTGATCCCCGGCGGCACGGCGTACGTGCTGACCCACCTGTGGACAGGGGCTGACGTCCCGTTCACCCTGACCGCGGCCGACCCCGGCTGACCGGCGGCGAGGGGGCGACAGGTCAGGCGGTCTCGACGTAGGCCTGGTCGAGGTAGTCGTGCACCGCCTGCTCGGGGACCCGGAAGGACCTGCCCACGCGTACGGCGGGCAGGGTGCCCGCGTGGACCAGTCGGTAGACGGTCATCTTCGACACCCGCATGACCGAGGCGACCTCGGCGACGGTGAGGAACGTGACCTCGGAGAGGGGACGGTCCTTGGGACCCTGAGCAGCCATGACGCACCGGACCTTCAGCACGTGACGGGCGCCGGCTTCCCCTCCGGCAGCACACAGGCGTACGCGCTCTAGGAGCAAGAGTAGGTGCGGATGTGCCTCGTGGGAAAGGGGTGACCTGTCATCTCCGGCCGGCGGACGCTGCGCACGTCACCCGGTCGGACCCGTCCCCGCCGCTGCCGCGGCCAGTCCGGGGGCGGCGGCCAGGTCCTCCGCGGGCACCGGCCGGCTGAACAGGAAGCCCTGGGCGAGCTGGCAGCCGAGCTCCTCGAGGGCCGATCTGGTGTCCTCGTCCTCGACCCCCTCGGCGACCACGGCGAGGCCCAGCCGGCGCCCGAGGGCGACGGTGGAGTCGACGATCACTCGGTCCCGCTCGTTGCGCACCATGCCCGCGACGAAGGACCGGTCGATCTTCAGCTCGTGCACCGGAAGGTTCTTCAGATATGCCAGCGAGGAGTACCCGGTGCCGAAGTCGTCGATCGAGAGCCGCACGCCGGCCGTGGCCAGGCGGGTGAGGACGGCGAGCGCGCGCTCGGGATCCTCCATGATCGTGGTCTCGGTGATCTCCAGGCCGAGCAGCTCAGGCGGTGTGCGGTGCACCGACAGCACGGCGAGGACCCGGTCGGCGAAGCCCGGGTCGAGCAGAGTCCGGGTCGACACGTTCACGGCGACCGGTACCGGCCGGCCGGCGTCGCACCAGGCGCGGGCCTGGGCGACGGCGGTGTCGAGCACGAAGTCGGTGAGCGGGTGGATCAGCCCGGTCCGCTCGGCGGCTGGCACGAAGTCCGCGGGCGGCATCTGGCCCCGCTCGGGATGCTGCCACCGGACGAGGGCCTCGACGCCGAGCACCGAACCCGACAGGTCGCACTTGGGCTGGTAGTGCAGCACCAGCTCGCCGCCGTCGATCGCGCGGGCCAGCTCCGCCAGCAGTCGCAGGCGGGCCGGGCTGTGCTGATCGTCGGCCGGGTCGTACACGCTGATCCCGCGGTGGGCGTTCTTGGCGACGTACATCGCGATGTCGGCGTGCTGCAGCATCGTGCTCGCGTCGGCCGCGTCCTGCGGGTGCATGGACAGGCC
>DASVED010000253.1:0-6822 GCA_036380775.1 Actinomycetes bacterium | reverse complement strand
GCGGCCGAGGACCAGGCAGCCCGCGACGTCATGTTCGTCGGCAACAACTGGGACGGCACCGTCGACCTGCTCGACGCCAGCACCTTCGCGACGTACCAGCGGATCGACGTCGTCCCGGACCTGGAGCAGCGCAAGGCTGAGATGACGCCCGACGAGATCGCCGCGTTCCTCGCGATCCGAGAGACGGCGGGAGAGGGCCACGACCAGCTCGTCGACGACATCGCCGTCTCCCCGGACGGTCGGACGATGTACGTCTCGCGGCCGAGTCTCGGTGACGCCTCCGCCTTCGACGTCGCGACCGGCGCGCAGCTGTGGCACTCCGAGGTCGACGGGTTCCGGTCCGACCACATGGCGCTCTCCCGGGACGGCAGCGAGCTGCTCGTCTCCGCGACAACGGCCAACGTCGTCGACGTCCTCGAGACGACCGACGGGTCAGTGGTCACGTCGTTCCCGACAGGGGACTTCCCGCACGAGAACCAGTTCACCCCGGACGGCACCCGCATCCTCAACGGGTCCATCGGCCGGGTCATCGCGCCGGACGACCCGCTGCTCGACGCCGGCAAGGGCAACCGCTGGCTGACCATCGCCGACGCGACGACGAAAGACGTCGTGAAGACGATCGACTTCGGCGTCGGGATCCGGCCGTTCGTCGTGATGCCGGACAACAACACGCTCTACGTCCAGCTGTCGTTCCGGCACGGCTTCGTCGAGTTCGACCTCGCGCAGGAGCGCATCACGCGGGAGGTGGACCTCCCGCTGAGCGAGGAGGCGCAGCAGATGAAGCGCGAGGACTACCCGCTCGACTCCGCACACCACGGGCTGGCCCTGGGGGCGGGCTCCACCAAGCTGTGTGACGCTGGCACCGTGTCCGACTACGCCGCGATCGTGTCACTCCCGGGGCTGACAACTGACGCCATCGTCCCGGTGGGCGAGAAGCCGTACTGGGCCGCCGCGACACCGGACGGACGGTTCTGCTTCCTCTCCAACAGCGACAGCGACGACATCTCCGTGGTGTCGTTCGACTCGGCGCAGGAGGTGGCCCGGATCCCCGTGGGCGACCATCCGCAACGGGTCCGGGCCTACTCCGTGCCCGCCGACACGCTGTCCTCCTGACGTGGAACGGGCGGTCGTCGTCGGGGCCGGGCCGGCGGGACTCGCCGTCGCCGCGATGCTGCGCCGCCGTGGCACCGACCCGCTGGTCGTCGACCGATCCGACCGGGTCGGTGCGAGCTGGCACGGCCACTACGACCGGCTGCACCTCCACACCGCGCGGTGGCTGTCGAACCTGCCTGGCCTGCGGATGCCCCGCTCCTACGGGCGGTACGTCGCGCGCGAGCACGTCGTCGAGTACCTCGAGCGCTACGCCGAGCACCACCGGCTCCGCCTGTCGCTCAGCACCGAGGTGAGGCGCATCGACCGCGTCGGGACCGCGTGGCGGCTGGACACGTCCACCGGCCCGATCGACACGGCGTACGTCGTCGTGGCCACCGGCCACAACCACACGCCGGTGCTGCCCGATTGGCCGGGCCGGTACGCGTTCACCGGCGAGCTGGTGCACGCCTCCGGCTACCGAAACCCCGAGCCGTTCGCGGGGCGAGACGTGCTCGTCGTCGGCGCCGGCAACACGGGCGCGGAGATCGCGGTCGACCTGGTCGAGGGCGGCGCCCGCCGAGTCCGGCTCGCGGTCCGGACGCCCCCGAACATCCTGCGCCGCGAGGTCGCCGGGTTGCCGTCCCAGGCCGTCAGCGTCCTGGTGCGCCACCTACCGACGCGGGTCGTGGACCGGATGATCGCGACAGCGGCGCGCCTGTCGGTGCCGGACCTGTCCGCGAAGGGACTGCCTCGACCTGCGGACGGCGCCTACACGCGCATCGTGCGTGACGACCGGGTCCCGATCCTCGACGTGGGGCTCATCGAGGCGGTCCAAGCCGGTCGGGTGGAGGTGGTTGGTGCGGTCGAGGGGTTCTCACGCGATGAGGTCCTGCTGGCAGGGGGCGACCGGATCACGACCGACGCGGTCGTGGTTGCGGCCGGCTACCTGCGCGGCCTGGAGCCGCTGGTCGGCCATCTCGGCGTGCTGCGCCCCGACGGAAGGCCAAGGGTGCACGGTGCGGCGACCGATGCACTCGCCCCGGGCTTGTGGTTCACCGGCTACACCAACCCGATCAGCGGCATGCTCCGCGAGCTGGGGATCGACGCCCGGCGCATCGCCCGGGCGCTGGCGTCGGCATCGGCGGCCGAGGTCAACCGGCCAGCAGGGCGCGGGGCGCGGAGGCGACTGCCTGCAACCGTGGGCCGACCGGGTCGCCGGCCATGACCGGCTCGTCGATGCCCAGCGCGTCGCACGCTAGGCAGAGCACCGCCATCTCCCGGATACCCTTCGGCCCGGGGCTGTGCAGGATCACGGTCACGATGCGGCGAAGTGCTTCCTCTGCCTGCTCAGCCGGCCACGCTGCGGCCACGTCTTCTGCCGCAGTTGTCGTCTTCACCATGGTGCTTCTCCAGCCAGCTCAGGGCCACGAGCCGCCGGGGCCGGCGCGCCGTTTCCTGTGCTGACTACTTCGGCCGGGTCCGGAGGCGGCTGAAGGAGTACCGGGCAGGCGCAGGCCTGGACGTCGTCGTTCGGCCGCCCGAGGTCTACCGATCACGCGACGAACGGGGTTAAGTTGCCTCCATCCAAGCCGGGCAATTCAGGGCAGAACGCCCGGCCCTTGCCTCTGGAGGTCCGTGTGACGTTCCTTTCCCGCCGCCGCGGAGCACTGACCGTGCTCGCGGCGTCCTCACTCGTGGCATCGGTCGCGGTGGCCACCCCGGCCGCGGCCGCCCCGGTCGACAACGCGATAGCCACCGTGACCAACACGGTCACGCTCAAGGGCCTGCTCAAGCACTCTGACCGGCTGCAGGCCATCGCCGACGCGAACGGTGACAACCGAGGGTCCGGCCTGCCCGGCTACGACGCCAGCGCAGAGTACGTCGCCGACAAGATGCGCGGCGCCGGCTACGACGTGACGGTGCAGCCGTTCGACTTCCCGTACTTCGAGGAGTTCGGCTCGACGTTCCAGCAGACCGCGCCGACGCCGACGACGTACGTCGACGGCGAGGACTACGACCTGATGGACTACTCCGGGGCCGGCGACGTCACCGCCCAGGTCGTCAACGTCGACCTGAACCTCACACCTCCGCGCGCCTCCACATCCGGCTGCGAGGCCACAGATTTCCAGGACGCGTCTGGCGCGAGCACGGTGACCGGCAAGATCGCCCTGGTGCAGCGCGGCACGTGTGGGTTCGGCGTCAAGGTCGCCAATGCCGAGGCCGCTGGAGCCATCGGGGCCGTCGTGATGAACCAGGGCAACGGCGACCCGGTCGCCAACGCCGACCGGTATGAGCTGTTCGCGGGCACCCTCGGCGGGCCCGTCGGCATCCCGGCCGTTTCCGTGTCCTACTTCCAGGGCGAGGAGTTCGCAGGAACCAGCGGGCTCGAGCTGCGGATCCAGGCCGACACGATCTCCACCATCAGGTCCACGTCCAACGTGTTCGCCCAGACGCCGACCGGACGCACCGACAACGTCGTGATGGCTGGTGCGCACCTGGACTCCGAGCCGGACACGACGGGCATCAACGACAACGGCTCCGGGTCCGTCGCGCTGCTCGAGATCGCTCGCAAGATGGCCGGTCGGGAGACGCCGAACGCGGTCCGGTTCGCCTGGTGGGGTGCGGAGGAGGCCGGGCTGCAGGGCTCGAACTTCTACGTGAACAACCTGACGCCTGCCCAGCGGTCCGACATCGCGCTGTACCTGAACTTCGACATGATCGCCTCCCCGAACTACACGTTCGGCGTGTACGACGGGGACGACTCCGCGGATGAGGGTTCGGGCCCTGGACCGGTCGGGTCGGCGGCCATCGAGGACGTCTTCGAAGACTTCTTCGCGGACCGCGGCGAGGCGACCAAGGCGTCGGACTTCACCGGCCGCTCCGACTACGGGCCGTTCATCGCCCGTGGTATCCCGGCCGGTGGCTTGTTCACCGGCGCCGAGACCATCAAGAGCGCCGCCGACGTGTTGAAGTGGGGCGGGCTCGCCGGGCATCAGATGGACGTCTGCTACCACGACCCGTGCGACAGCCTGACCCCGGAGCAGGACGGCGCCCCGGCCGGTGTGCACGACGCGCTAGATACCTCCGATGGCTACGCCCTGTACGGCAACCTGAACACGTACGCGTTCGACGTGAACGCCGATGCCGTGGCCACCGCGATCCTCACGTTCGCCTACGACACGTCGACCGTGAACGGTGACGCCGGAACGGCCGCCACCGCTGTCACCGGCAAGGCCGCCGGCCGAGGCGCGACCGACATCCACGGGCACGCCAGGAGGTGACCATCAGTCCCCCGTAGGGCCACGGACGTGACGGGCCGGGCGGTCGAGCCGCCCGGCCCGTTCACGTCCACGCTGGGACAACGTCGCGCAGAATTGTGACTCACCGCTCTAGGCGGACCGAGGCCAGCACTGGGAGGGACCCGTTTGATGAGCGGCCACGAACACCAGCTCACCGATGAGCAGGCGGCGGCCATGTTCGAGCCGTCGGGCTGGGAGGAGCGGTACTCCAGCGAGGAGAAGGTCTGGAGCGGGAACCCCAACCCGCAACTGGTCGCCGAGGTGTCCAGCCTCACCCCCGGTACCGCGTTGGACGTCGGCTGTGGAGAGGGCGGTGACGTGATCTGGCTGGCTCGCCAGGGCTGGAGGGTTACCGGCGCCGACTTCTCCGCCAACGGCCTCGCCCGAGCGGCTCGGCATGCTCGAGAGGCCGGCGTCGCCGACCAGATCGACTGGTGGCAGGTTGACGCCCGGACCTTCGCGGCCGACGGTCGGTCCTTCGACCTGGTCACCACCCACTTCCTGCACCCGCCCGAAGGTGGAATGGTCGAGGTGACGAGTCGCCTCTCCGCGGCCGTCGCGCCGGGCGGGTACCTCCTCGTGGTGGGCCACGCTCCGTCCGACGTATTCACCCACCTGACGGCAAGTCAGCGCAGCGCGATGTTCCTCGCAGAAGACTTGCTCACAGGTCTACCCGACGGCTTTGAGGTGCTCGTGGTCGAGCAGCGGCCCCGGACGATGACCCGCGACGGGCAGACAGTCGACGTCCACGACTCCACGCTGCTAGCCCGCCGCACGACCCGCACCACGTGGCCGTGAGCGACTCTGAGGTTTGGCGGCCTCGTCGACTACCGCTACTTCTTCTTGGCTACTACGGCTGGCATCATGCCGCGCCTCACCCGTAGCCGCGCATCGCCCTTCCCGAATACCCGCACGGCGGCTCAGATGTCCGCCCGGGTACCGCCACCGTCGGACTCATCGAGCCTCCGCGCCGGACAGTCAGCCGTCGAGGCCCGCCATCACCGGTGTCGCCCAGACGTCGGCGATCGAGGGGTCGTAGTCGGCATCGACGTCCTGGTAGCGGACCCGGACGACGCCGTCCTCGGTGGCTGCCACCGCCGCAGCCTCGTCGACCACGAACTGGTAGCTCAGTGACGCCATGCCTCCGGCGGTCCGCCGGTAACGACGCTGCTCGACAGTGATCCCGTCGACGAGGACGTCGTAGGTCTTGAACTGTGCCTGGTCATAGGTCTCGACCGACCGCAGGATGAACGGCTCGCCCTTCGGAACCGCGAGGTCGAACTCGAACCAGCCACCGGGAGCGGCGGAGTTCGTGTAGCGACGCGTCAGCCCCGCCTCCACGTTGGTCCCCGAGCTCTGCGACGCCGTGAGCCCGTGGGCTGTCTCGGCCGTGCCGACGCCGAGGTCGACGTGGTCGAGCACGACACCGGGCGGGTTGACGAAGGTGACATCCAACGATGCCGGACGGCTCTCGAGGTCGGTATCGCCGATGCTCGCCACGATGCTGGCGGCACCCTGGGTCACCGACAGCGGCACCTCGACCGTTGCTGTCACGGTCGTCGATCCCGAGCCGGCCACGGCGAAGGTCGCCGGCTCAGGGTCGGTCCAGCCGTCGGGCAGGTCGACCTGGAGCGTGCCCGTACGGGGGAACGCCGTGCGGTTGGTCAGCGTCGCCTCGAGCTCGACCGTGTCTCCCGGGTGTGCCGACGGAGCGGCCAGCGAGACCGAGTCGACCACGACGGGCGGTCCGACGAGCAGGCTGGCCGACACCGGCAGGCGGGCCGAGGAGGACTGGAGCGTGTAGGACACCGACCCGCTCAGTGGCCAGCTGCCCGGCCTCGCGTCCTGCGGGACCGTGACGTCGTAGGCGTGCACCACGGTAGCTCCGGGGGCCGCGCTGCCCGCCCGGACGCCGGTCGGGGTGACCGTCCACCCGGCCGGCGCCTGTACCGAGCTGGTGATGGACCGCAGGGTCTGGGTCCCGAGGTTCTCCACCCGCACCTCGACCCTGACGGTGTCGCCAGGCAGGCGCTCGCCCGTCGGAGGCACCAGCGTGGCGACGGCCCCGACGAGGCCGGCGGAGGCGCCCGACAGTTCGCGCTCCACGGACCCGAGCAGGTTGCGCAGTGTCGTCGCGTCGGCGGCGCTGATCTTCTGCACCTTGGCCTGGTTGACGACCCAGCGGTCGAGATCCGCCTGGGTCGACAGCGCGCGGTGCACTGCGGCGGCCGCACGTACGTCGTCGCCGGCCACCGCCGCGTCCCACGCGCTCTGCACCTCGGCGGCCAGCTTGGTGAGCTGCTCCCTCAGGTGGTCTGCGGTGTCCGGGCTGATCCGGCCGGCTGCGGTCACGTCGTTCACGGTCGCCGAGAGCGCCGCGACGCCGTCACGGGCGTCGCCGATGTGGCCGAGCACGTTGTCGATCGCGAAC
>DASVED010000252.1:0-6079 GCA_036380775.1 Actinomycetes bacterium | reverse complement strand
CGAACGCGGCGATCGCGCACAGGACGGCGGAGATGGCCGCCGAGGTGAAGAAGGCCCGGTTGATGGCCTGCATGCCACTCTTGTCGGTCGGGCGCAGCCGGGTGAGGAAGACACCGATGATGGCGGTCACGACCCCGATCGCCGGGACGATCAGCGGGAAGACCAGACCCTCCTCGCCGAACGCAGCCTTGCCGAGGATCAATGCCGCCACGAGCATCACGGCGTAGGACTCGAACAGGTCCGCGGCCATGCCGGCGCAGTCGCCGACGTTGTCCCCGACGTTGTCCGCGATGGTGGCGGCGTTGCGGGGGTCGTCCTCGGGGATGTTCTGCTCCACCTTGCCGACCAGGTCGGCACCGACGTCGGCTGCCTTGGTGAAGATGCCGCCGCCGACCCGGATGAACATGGCCAGCAGGGCGGCGCCGAAGCCGAAGCCCTCGAGCACGGTGGGGGCGTCGCCCTTGTAGATCAGGACGACGGTGGCCGCGCCGAGGAGGCCCAGTCCGACCGTGAGGAAGCCGACCACACCACCGGTCCGGAACGCGATCTGCATGGCGGTCGCGGCACCGTTCGCCTCACGCGCGGCAGCCGCCACCCGGAGGTTGGCGCGCGTGGCGAGCCCCATTCCGGCGTACGCGATGAAGGCCGAGAAGGAGGCGCCCACGACGAAGAAGACCGAGCGGCCGACCCGGATCGATGCGTCGTCGGCCGGCAGCAGGGTGAGCAGGATGACGGCGAGCACCGCGAACCCGGCCAGGGTCCGGAACTGCCGGGCCAGGAACGCCGAGGCCCCCTCTTGCACGGCGGCGGCGATGCTCTGCATCTTCTCGGTGCCGGTGCCCGCGGCCAGGACCTTGTTGCGCAGGGCGACAGCGAAGCCCAGAGCGACCAGGGCGATGGCGGCCACCACCACGACGTAGCTGACGTTGGCACCGGACAGATCGAGCGTCTCGCCGCTGGCGGCAAGGGTGAGCCCCGACATGCATCCTCCTCGACGGGGGTGCCACCCGGCGGTGAGGGGCACCCGGCAAACGTGCGTGCGCGCGGGGAGAGAGCTCCCCTCGGCGGACCCGCGCAGCCGACAGATCGGCGGGGTCGACCCAGCGCGGCCGGAGTCTACGCAGCAGTTCCCGGGACGACAAAGCCGCCCCCAGCGCCGCCGGATTCACCCTCGACTGTGCGCTTCTGCACCAGACACGCCGCGCACCTGGTGTGTCAGTGCACAGTGGATCTTGTCAGGGGGTGGGCCAGGACATCCGGATGGTGAGGCCCTGGTCGCCGTTGACGCCGCCCTGCTCCACCGAGACGTCGTCGACCAGGCCGCTGATCACCGCGAGCCCGACGCCCGGCGGGACGACGTCGTCGAGGTCCGCGGACTCGGTGAGGTCCTCCAGGGCCAGGTCGTCCGCGCTGTCGTCGTTGGGGGCCTCGTCGGCCACCACCACGCGGAAGACCTGCGGGTCGTCGACCAGCGTGACGGTCACCGGCCGGTCGGGGCAGTACCGGCGGTGCAGGTGCACCGCGCGCGAGCAGGCCTCGCCGACGGCCAGCCGGACCTCGTCCAGCACCGCCTCCTCCACGCCGGACCGGCGGGCGACCGCCGCGGCCACCAGCCGGGCCGTGCGCACGTGCGCCGGGAGGGCGCTGAAGCGGAGCTCGACGGTAGCCACGTCCACCTTCCTGGGCCGGCTCGACAGGATCGGTGTCATTCGGTGGCGTTGACCGCCTCATCGACCGAGGAGTGGATCGGGAACACCTTGGTGAGCCCCGTGATGCGGAAGATCTTGAGGATGCGCTCCTGGGTGCAGACCAAGCGCAGGGAGCCGTCGTGGGCGCGGACCCGCTTGAGGCCGCCGACCAGGACGCCGAGGCCGGTGGAGTCGAGGAAGTCCACGCGCTCCATGTCCACCACGAGGTGGTACTTGCCGTCGGCCACCAGGTCGACCAGCTGCTCCCGGAGCCGGGGTGCGGTGTAGACGTCGATCTCGCCACCAACTTCAACGATGGTTCGGTCGCCCTCGGTGCGGGTCGAGAGGGAGAGGTCCACAAGTCCTCCTGCATGAGATGCGGTGATCCGGCGTCCACGGTCTTCCCCGTCGACCGCCCGTAGTCAATCATCCCGGGCACAACTTCGCTCGGCTGGCACACTGCCGGGGTGCCGCAGCACCACGCGCCGCCGGTAGGGGGCACCGCGGACGCCCGGCTCGCCGGGTTGCTGTCGGCGCCCGGCCGGCGGGAGCGGGTCACCCACGTCGAGCGGATCCCGGCCCGCCCGGGGGTTCGCGGTGACTGGCCGGGATGGGCGCACCCCCAGCTGGTCGCGGCGCTCGGCGCGGCCGGGGTCACGGCTCCCTGGTCCCACCAGGTCGAGGCGGCCGAGCTGGCACGGTCACGGCGCTCGACCGTGGTCGCGACGGGCACCGCGTCCGGCAAGTCGCTGTGCTACCTGCTGCCGGCCCTCACGGCGGTGCTCGACGGCGCGGCGTCGCCCACTGCCGGCGGCACGCCGACCACTCTGTACCTCTCCCCCACGAAGGCGCTGGCCGCCGACCAGCTGCGCGCGATCGGCGAGCTGGGTCTGGCCGAGGTGCGCGCGGCGTCCTACGACGGCGACACCCCGACCGAGTCCCGCGACTGGGTGCGCCGGCATGCGTCGTACGTGTTGACGAACCCCGACATGCTGCACCGGTCGATCCTGCCCGGGCACCCTCGCTGGGCCCGCTTCCTACGAGACCTGCAGTTCGTCGTCGTGGACGAGTGCCACCGGTACCGCGGCGTGTTCGGGTCGCACGTGGCCTCGGTGCTGCGGCGACTGCAGCGGGTGTGTGTCCACTACGGCGGGTCGCCGACGTTCGTGCTGGCGTCCGCGACGGTGTCCGAGCCGGAGGTGTCGGCGGCGCGGCTGGTCGGCCACCCGGTGCTGCCGGTCACCGTCGACGGGTCGCCGCGGGGCGAGATGCTGTTCGCGCTGTGGGAGCCGCCGCTCACCGACGTCGCGGGCGAGCACGAGGCGCCGGTACGCCGGTCAGCGACCGCCGAGACGGCCGACCTGCTGACCGACCTGGTGGTCGACGGGGTGCGGACCGTCGCGTTCGTCCGGTCGCGCAAGGCGGCCGAGACGGTCGCCCTCACGGCCCGACGGCTGCTCGGTGAGGTCGACCCGGACCTGGTGGGGCGGGTCGCTGCCTACCGCGCGGGCTACCTCCCGGAGGAGCGCCGGGAACTTGAGGCCGAGCTGCAGTCGGGCCGGCTGCTGGGCGTCGCGTCGACCACGGCGCTCGAGCTGGGCGTCGACGTGGCCGGCCTGGACGCCGTGCTGCTGGCCGGCTACCCCGGGACGCGGGCGTCGATGTGGCAGCAGGCGGGTCGCGCCGGGCGGGCCGGACAGGGGGCCCTCGCCGTGCTGGTCGCCCGAGACGACCCGCTGGACACCTATCTGACCCACCACCCGGAGGCGTTGTTCGGGCAGCCGGTGGAGGCGACGGTCCTCGACCCGGACAACCCGCACGTGCTGGCGCCGCACCTGTGCGCGGCGGCGTCCGAGCTGCCGCTGACGGACGACGACCTCGCGGCCTTCGGCTCGCACGCGGTCGAGGTCGCCGAGCGCCTGGTGGAGCGTGGGCTGCTGCGCCGCCGGGACACCGGGCTGTTCTGGACCCGGCCGGAGCGCGCCAGCGACCTCGCGGACATCCGGGGAGTCGGCGGGCGGCCGGTCGGGCTGGTGGAGGAGGTCACCGGGCGGCTGCTCGGCACGGTCGACGGCGGCGCCGCCCACGCCACCGTCCACGCCGGCGCGGTGTACGTCCACCAGGGCGAGACCTACCTGGTGTCCTCGCTCGACCTCGACGAGCAGGTGGCCATGGTCGCCCGGGCCGACCCGGACTGGACAACCACCGCCCGCGACGTCACCGACATCGAGGTCGTCGAGACGACCACCAGCCGCGAGTGGGAGCACGTCACGCTGTCACTGGGCACCGTGCAGGTGACCAACCAGGTGGTCTCCTTCCTGCGCCGCAGGATCGTCACCGGCGAGGTGCTCGGCGAGGAGCCGCTGGACCTGCCGCCGCGGCACCTGCGGACCCGCGCCGTCTGGTGGACGGTCGACGCCGACGGTCTGGCTCGTGCGGACCTCACCGCGGCGGAGGTGCCGGGCGCGGCGCACGCAGCGGAGCACGCGTCGATCGGGCTGCTGCCGCTGTTCGCCACCTGCGACCGCTGGGACATCGGCGGTGTGTCGACGGCGCACCACGCCGACACCGGACGGATGACGGTCTTCGTCTACGACGGGCACCCGGGCGGGGCCGGCTTCGCGGAGCGCGGGCATGCGGCCGCCCTCGGGTGGCTGACCGCGACGCGGGACGCGATCGCTGCCTGCGAGTGCCTGGAGGGCTGCCCGTCGTGCGTGCAGTCGCCGAAGTGCGGCAACGGCAACGACCCGCTGGACAAGGCCGGCGCTGTCCGGCTGCTCGACGTGGTCCTCGCCGGGACAGTGCAGGCCGGGGAGGCCTGACGCCCCCGGCCTGCGCGGAGATCCGGCCGTGCTGCGCATACATGTCGATCGGGCGGGGCAGGAGGGCGGCAGCGAAAGGAGTCCGCCATGCTCGTTCTGGGCCTGTTGCTCATTCTCGGCGCCACCGTCATCACGGTCGGTGCCGTCTACGACGCCGGTGAAGAGGCCACCGTCGAGATCCTCGGCCAGACGCTCACCACGACCGCGGCTGGCGTCTTCGTCGCCGGCGCCGTCACGATGCTGATGTTCATGATCGGCGTCTGGGCGCTGATGGCCTCGATGGGCCGCGCCAAGCGCAAGCGCGGCGAGCGCAAGGAGGCCAAGCTCCGGCACCGCGACTCGGTGCGCAGCCTCGAGGAGGAGCGCGCGTCGCTGCGGGCCGAGAACGAACGCCTCGCGGAGCAGCTCGAGACCAGGCGGGGCACGACTGACACGACCGGCACCAGCACCGGCACGGGTGCTGGCGTGGCCGGCGGTGCGGCCGCAGCCGGCGCGGCTACCCACGACCGGGACCGCGACGGGGTCGACGACCGCGCCGAGCCGGGCGACCAGGGCGAGCAGCGCAGCTTCATGGACCGGGTGACCGGCCGCCACGACACCACCGACGGGTCCACGACCACCCCGACGGCCCGGCCTGCGGAGCACCAGGACGACCGGGTCATCGACCACCGGACCGACCTGACGTCGCACGAGACGTCCACGAGCGGCCGGAACCGCGACATCTGAGCGCTCACCGACCGAGCACTGACGGCTGGCTACCGGCCCGGGCGCGAGCCCGGGCCGGTGGCATGTCCAGCCGCCTGAGGACGCGGGGAGCCGGCACCTCGACGAGCACGCTCACCGAGGACGCCGCCAGCTCGCAGCCGACCAGTCGCGCTCCACCGGCGGCCGCGACCCGGCCGGCCCGATCGCACGGCGGCGAGCCCGACAGCAGCGCTCGGGCACCTGCCAACGCCGCCAGGTCGGCCGCGGCCTCGGCCCGCTGCCGGACCACGAGGGCGGCCGACCCGGACAGCACCGCCAGCGCGGTGAGCAGCAGGACGAGGCCGGCGCAGAGGGACCAGATGGTCGCCGAGCCCTGGTCGCCCGACGACGCCCTCACGGGCACGCCATCACAGGACGCAGTCACGGGACGCCGCCCTCGGCCCCAGCCACGGCACGCCCGCCGACCGTGACCCCCGGAACCCCGCCGGCCATCGGCCCGGCCAGTGCCGCGCGGGCCGTCACCTCGACGGCGACCAGTCCACCGTCGAGGTAGCGGATGCGCACCACCGCCCCGCGCGGCGCGCGAGCCTCGGCCGCTGCCACGACCGCGGGCACCGGCTCGTCACGGGCCAGGGCGCGTGCCCCGCTGCGGGCGGCATCGAGGCAGCGCACGTGCAGCGCCACCGCACTCACGGCGCCGACGCACAGCACCGTGAGCAGCGCGAGGGCGGGCAGGAGGACCGCCAGCTCGGCCGTCGCCGTGCCGACGGCTCCACTGACCCGCCCGGCCCGCCGTCCCGCCCGCAGGGCACGCACCCCGACCGCCCTAGAACGCGACCGTGAGGGCGCGCTCGATGATGTCCC
>DASVED010000251.1:0-9178 GCA_036380775.1 Actinomycetes bacterium | reverse complement strand
GAACCTGAACCTCGTGCTGACGGCCGACGACGACGACGATGACGACACCGATACGGGTGGCACCGGCGGGACCGACAGCGTCAACAACGACGCGTCCGGAGTCAGCAACGACGGCACGAACAGCCGCTACACCGGGGTCAGCCGGGACCGGGACTACAGCTGGGGCGACCGCACCCGGGACTGGACACGTGACGGTGCCGGCGACCGGACTCGCGACTTCTCGCAGAACCGCACCAACGATCGCTCCCGCAACGACACCCGGTGACCACCTCCTGGCAGCTCACCGAGGGTGACGAGATCGCGCCGGGCCTGCTCGCGATGAGCAGGCTCGGCGGCGGGCGGGCCTACGAGGCGTACCTGGCCTGGAGCGAGCGCCTGCACGTCCACGTCGTGGCGAAGGTGGTGCGCCCCGACCAGGTCGAGGACCCATCGACACTGCGCGGCCTGCGCCGCGAGGTGGCGATGCTCGACCGGCTCGACCACCCCGTGGTCGTACGAGCGTTCGGTGCCGTCCTTGACGGGCCGCGGCCCCACGTCGTGCTCGAGCACCTGGACGGACCCCGCCTGTCGAGCCTGCTGCGCCGCCACGGCCCGTTGCCGCTCGAGCAGCTGCTGCCGCTCGCACTGCAGATCTGCTCAGCGCTGCACTACCTGGCCGGCGAGGACGTGGTGCATCTCGACGTCAAGCCCAGCAACGTCATCATGGGCTCCACGCCGCGCCTGATCGACCTGAGCATCGCCCGGACCCGCGCCGAGGCGGCAGCGCTCGACCACGTGGTCGGCACCGACGACTACCTGGCGCCGGAGCAGTGCGACCCGCCGGCGACCGGGCACCCCGGCCCGCCGGCGGACATGTGGGGGCTCGGCGCGACGCTGTTCCGCGCCGCCTCCGGCCGCCTGCCGTTCGACGTCGCGGGCGCGTCGGACCGCACCGGTCTCGACCGCTGGCCCCAGCTGACTGAGCCGCCGGCGACTCTTCCCCGGCAGCTGCCCGATGCGCTCGCCAAGCCGGTGCTGGCCTGCCTGGACCGAGACCCCGCCGCCCGCCCGAGCGCAGCAGAGCTGGCCGCTGAGCTGGAGCCGCTGGTGGCCGCCCTGCCCAAGCCGGTGCTCGGCGGCGTCCGGACCCGGCGCTGACCACGAGGAGACGCCATGGACATCAACCGGCGGATCGCCGTGCTCAGCCTCGGGCTGGCGGCAGCGGCCGGCCTGGCCTTCCCCGCCATCCTGACGAGGTCGTCCGAGCCACCACTCGTCCAGCCGGTGGAGATCAGCGGCGATTCGGGGCCGGCCACGAGCGGCACACCGTCGTCGGCGCCTGCCGACGTACCCCGGGAGCCGGTGCCCGTCGTGCCGCACGGGGAACGGGACGACAATGCCCGCACGAACGTTGACGACGACGATGACGACGACCAGCGCGATGACGGTGACGGTGACGACAGAGATGACGACCGAGCCAGCCGCGACGGCGGAGGGGGCGGTGCCGGCGACAGCGGACCGGGCGGCGACGACACCGACGCGGGTGGGTCCAGCGACGGCTGAGCCAGGCCGGCGCCGCGTCGTCGCCGACTTCCTCCGTTCGGCGCGGGTACGGATCCTCGGCTCGGTTCTCGCGCTGACCGCGATCGGCATGACGTTCGCGGGCGCTGCCATCTACGCCGTGCAGGAGGCACGCATTGACGACCGTATCGACCTGAACATCAGCCAGGAGGTCGATGAGTTCGCCCAGTTCCAGCGCACTGGGGTTGATCCCGAGACCGGGGAGCGGTTCACCGACCTGCCCCGGCTGTTCGAAGTCGCTCTGGAGCGCAACGTCGCCGACGAGCACCAGGTGATCCTCGCCTTTGTGGGTGACCGGGTCGCCTACTACTCAGAGACGGGCGGAGCGCAGCAGCTCGTGGACAGCCGAGCGCTGGGCCGTGCCGTCGGCGAACGGCTCACCGAGGAGAGGCTGCAGAGCCGGTTCGGCTCTGTCGACACGGCCGCAGGGCCAGTGCGCTTCGCGATGCTCCCCGTCAGCAGCGGCGATGTCCGGGGCGCCTGGGTCGTCGCCTACCTGGCTGAGCGGGAGAACGCGGAGTTCGGCGATGTCATGCGGACGTACGTCGTCGTCGCTCTGCTCGCCCTCCTCGTGGTTGCGGTGGTCGGCTGGTTCGTCGCCGGCGCGTTGCTCGCACCGCTGCGACTGGTGCGCCAGACCGCGCAAGAGATCGGAGAGAGCGACCTGAGCAGGCGCATCGAGGTGACCGGGACCGACGACGTCTCGGCCCTTGCCCGCACCTTCAACGCGATGCTGGACCGGCTCGAGGGAGCGTTCACCGCCCAGCGTGCCTTCCTCGACGACGCGGGCCACGAGCTGCGGACCCCGATCACCGTGGTGCGGGGCAACATCGAGCTGCTCGACACCGGGGACCCCGACGAGGTCGACGCCGTCCGGGCTCTCGTTCTCGAGGAGCTCGACCGGATGAGCCGGCTGGTCGACGACCTCACCCTCCTCGCCAAGGCCGAGCGGCCCGACTTCGTGCGCCCGGGGCCGGTCGACCTCGGCGAGGTCACCGACGAGCTCGTCACCCGGCTGCCGGCGCTCGGCGACCGGGCATGGACGGTCGACGCCCGGGCCGGCGAGGTCGTCACCGCCGACCGGCAGCGGCTGACCCAGGCGCTGCTGCAGCTCGCCGCCAACGCCGTCCGGGCGACGCCGGAGCGTGCCGAGATCGCCGTCGGCAGCCGGGTCGACCGCGTCCGACGAGAGGTGCACCTGTGGGTACGCGACACGGGGACAGGCGTCGCGCCCGAGGACCGCGAGCGCATCTTCGCCCGGTTCTCCCGAGGCCGCAGCGCCGAGCCGACCGAGGGGTCCGGGCTCGGCCTCGCCATCGTGTCCGCGATTGCTGAGGCGCACGGCGGGTCGGTCCGCCTCGACAGCACACCGGGTCAGGGCGCGACCTTCACCCTCGTCCTGCCCTACCTCCCCGCGACCCGGACCGAGCTGGTGACCGCGTGAGCCGCCGCATCCTCATCGCGGAGGACGACCGCCGCATCAGCGCGTTCATCGAGAAGGGCCTGCGGGCAAGCGGGTTCACCACCACCGTCGTGGGTGACGGTCAAGCGGCCTACGACCTCGCGACGACCGGCGAGTTCGACCTGCTGGTCCTCGACATCGGGCTCCCCGTCGTCGACGGCTTCGAGGTCCTCACCCGGCTCCGCAGAGGCAAGGAGCGGCTGCCGGTGGTGATCCTCACGGCTCGGGACTCGGTGGCCGACACCGTCGCGGGCCTGGAGGGCGGGGCTGACGACTACCTGGCCAAGCCCTTTCGGTTCGAGGAGCTGGTGGCCCGGATCCGCGCCCGGCTGCGTGAGGACAGCTCGGCCGAGGAGGCCACGATGCTGCGCCACGGCGGGCTGTCCCTGGACCTGCGTACGCGGCGGGCCGAGGTGGCCGGACGGTCGGTCGACCTGTCGGCGCGGGAGTTCGCGCTCGCGGAGGTCTTCCTCCGCCATCCCGGGCACGTCCTGTCCCGCGAGCAGCTGCTGAGTCGGGTCTGGGGGTACGACTTCGACCCCGGCTCCAATGTCGTGGACGTCTACGTGCGCTACCTGCGGCGCAAGCTCGGGGCCGACCTGATCGAGACGGTCCGGGGCATGGGATATCGCCTGACCTGAAGCGCCCCGCGGGTAAAGAACCGGTAAAGCCGTGCCGATCCATTACTGTGCGTCGCAAACCGGCGGTGCCGTACGGGGGAACGGAGGGTGTCGGCGAATGACCCAGGTCAACCTCGCCGCGTTGCGCAACGTGCAGCGGCTGATCGTCCGGCTCAATGCCGAGGCGAACCTCGCCGCCACGCTGCGTGCCGTGGTCGACGGTGTGGTGGAGGGGCTCGGCTTCGGCGTCGCCGTGGTCAGCCTGGTCCACGACGACCGGACGGTCGAGGTGGTCACCGTCGCCGGCCCGCAGGACGTGAGCGACACCCTGCTCGGCAAGCGCAACCCGCTGGAGAAGTGGGAGCGCGCCTTCGAGCGGTCCCACCCGTGGGGCGCGCTGCGGTTCGAGCCGCACGACCTCGCCGACCTCGACGACCTGCCGAGCTGGGTTCCCGACCTCCCCATCCTGGACGACGCCGACGCCTGGCACCCCCTCGACGCGCTCTACGCACCGCTGCACTCCATCTCCGGCGAGCTGGTCGGCATCCTGTCCGTCGACCTGCCGGAGGACGGCCGCAAGCCCGGCGAGCTGCAGCGGGAGATGCTGGAGATGTACGCCACGCAGGCCGGGATCGCCATCGACAACGCGCGCCTGTCGGAGCGGCTGCGGGCCAGCGAGGAGTCCTTCCGGCTCGCCTTCGAGAACGCGCCGTTCGGCATGTCCATCGTCGACTTCACGCCGGGCACTACCGGTCGGTTCCTCCGGGTCAACGAGGCGATGTGCCGGATGCTGGGCTACAGCCGGCGGGAGCTGCAGGAGCGCAGCATCGCCGACATCACCCATCCCGACCACCGCGCGGCGGACGACGAGATCATCCGCCGGGTCAGCGCCGCCGAGATCGACCACTACCAGCTCGAGAAGCGCTACCTCCGGTCCGACGGGCAGCCGGTCTGGGTCTCGCTGCAGACCTCGATCGTCCGCGACAGCCGCGGGAGCGCGCTCTACGGGATCTCGCAGTTCGAGGACATCAGCAACCGACGTGCCGAGCACCAGGAGCTCACCCGACGAGCCCGGGTCGACCCTCTGACCGGTCTGCTCAACCGGGCCGCGCTCTCCGAGCAGGTGGAGGCGGCGATCTCCGAGGCTCGCCGCTCGCGACGGTTCGGCGCCGTGCTGTTCTGCGACCTCGACGCCTTCAAGCCGGTCAACGACACCCACGGCCACGCCGTCGGGGACCAGGTCCTGGCGATCGTCGCAAAGCGCCTCGAGTCGCAGGTCCGGGCGCGGGACACCGCCGCCCGTTTCGGCGGCGACGAGTTCGTCGTGGTCGCCGACGACCTCAGCGGTGCGATGCTCGCCGACCTGGTGGCCCGCCTGAACGAGGCGGTGTCGGCGCCGATCGACGTGGCCGGTGTGACGGTCGAGCTGTCGGTCACCGTCGGGACCGTCCCCGTGACCGGCGCGGACGACGAGACCGCCGACGGGCTGGTCGCTGCCGCGGACGTGGACATGTATCTCCGCAAGCCCGGCTCGGTCGGGCTCCAGTCGTCGTCCCGCGACGGGACCGACGACGGCGGCGGCGGCCGCTGACCCCCTGCCCCACCGCGGAATCTGCGCTCCGGGAGGTGGCGGGACCCCGGAGCCGGGGGGGATGGCTTCGGGGTCCCTGTACGCGGCAGCGGGGGGGTTGCCTGCCACGCACTTCCTGGGGCGGCGCGCCGTGCACGCCGGTGGTGCTGGGCTAGAGCACCCGTCCGTACGACACGTTCGACGACCAGGCCCGGTGCTTGCCGACGCCGGTGCTCGGGTTGGACGCCTCCCACCAGTAGCCGCTGCCGGCGTAGATGGCCACGTGCCCGATGCTGCCGCCGCCGCCGTTGTAGACGAAGACCAGGTCGCCGGGCTGCGGGCTGGAGACCCGGGTGGCGACCGAGTACTGCGCCGACGAGGAGTGCGGCAGGGAGATCCCGACCTTGCTGAAGACGTAGGACGTGAAGCCGGAGCAGTCGAACCCGCTCGGACCCGCGCCGCCGTACGCGTAGTAGGCACCCGACGCGACCTCTGCGGCGATCTGCAGGACGTGGGCCGCGGACGCGCTCATCCGCTCGACACCCCGGGACGCGGTCGACAGCGTCCGGGCCTCCGCGGCGCGCTCCTCGGCCGCGCGCTTCTCGGCCGCGCGCTTGGCCTTGCGCCGGGCCTCGGCGCGGGCCTTGGCCTTGGCGATGCGCTCGGCGCGATCCTGCCGCGCGTCGTCGACGGCGTCCCGCAGCGCGATGACGTTCGCCGGGTCCGCCAGGTCATAGGCGACCTCGCTGGCGTGGGCGACCGGCTTGGTCCGCACCTTGGTCGTGGTGGGCGTGGCCTGGGCCACGACGGTGCCGGTGATCGACAACGTGCCCGCGACGCCAGCGGCGACGCCTAGGTGCAGGGGGCTGACGTTGACCCGGCTGAACTGCGCGATCTGGGAAAGCCGAGATGGGCGGCGATGCTTGGACAACCGTGATCCTCTCCCACGCCTACGAGGTGAGCTGTCGGGTTCGGGCGGGAGATGCCCGGCCGCACGAGTGCGGCTTCACCCCTAGGACCCCTGAGGGCCCACGATTCGTGGGTCCCCCGCTCCTGCCAGGCGTCGATCGACGAGCAGCGCGCGAGGGGCAGGATTCGGCGGCCACGCACGCACCTGTCCGGAGGACCCGAGCAGGCGGAGGAAGGCTACGGGACGGCTGGTTGCAGAGACAAACCCACCCCCCTCCCGCGCGCGTCGCGGGGCGCGGGAGGGCCCAAACCGGGCGGAACCAGCCTTCCGTCACTCGCCGTCCGGGGCGGGGCCGGCCACCATCGGCAGCCCGGCCGGCCCGGCGGCCTCGAAGTCCTCGTCGACGTGCACGACGTCGCGCCCGCGGGCGGACAGCAGCGACGCCGCCACGGCAGCCCGGAACCCGGACCCGCAGTGCACCCACAACGTCGCGTCCGGCATCTCGTCGAGGCGGTCGGTGAGCTGGTGCAGCGGCACGTGCCGCGCCCCGGCGATCCGGGACTCGCGGTTCTCCGAGCGCGACCGCACGTCCAGCACGGTGAGGCCGGGGTCGTCGGCCAGCGCGGCCGCCAGACCCGCGAAGTCGGTCCGGGGGTACGTCGCCAGCCGCCCGTCCGAGGCCCACTCCCGGGGGCCGCCGATCGCGTGCGCGGCGGGCCGGTCGATGCCGATCCGGACCAGCTCCCGCTGTACCCCGGCGACCTGCTCGGCCGAGTCGCCGAGCAGGGTCACCGGCGTCCCCCACGGGATGAGCCAGCCCAGGTAGGTCACGACGTTGCCCGTGCTGTCGAAGGACAGCGTCCCGGGGACGAACCCGGCGGCAAAGATCTCGCGGGACCGCAGGTCGACGACCCACTCCCCTGCGTCGACCCGGCGCCGGATGTCCGCGGCGGTCGCGACGGCCGCCGGTGCGAGGTCGACCGGGCCGGGGCCGACAAGGTTCAGCGGGGCCATCTGCGCGTAGTAGGCGGGGTAGGCATCGAGGCCGGCGACCAGCTCGGCGACGAAACGCTCCTCGTCCTGGATGAAGGCCGGGTTCGCCGCGACCTGGTCGGCGATCGTGGAGGAGTCGCCGGAGGTCGGGGAGGCGCTGCAGAAGCTGCCGAAGCCGTGCGTCGGCAGCACGACGGCGCTGCCGGGCAACCGGTCGGCGAGCCTGCGGGCCGAGCGCCACTGATCGCGGGTCAGCCGCTCGGTCAGCTCGTCGCTGACCAGGTCGGTGCGCCCGACGCTGCCGAACAGCAGCGAACCGCCGGTGAGGACGGCCGTCTCGGCACCGTCGGTCACGGCCCAGGCGAGGTGGTGCGGCGTGTGTCCGGGAGTGGCGACCGCCTCCCAGGACGTCGCACCGCTGGCGAACGTGTCGCCGTCAGCAGCGGCCTGCCTCGCGTACGCCACGTCCGGACCGGCCGGGACCACGTAGGCGGCCCCGTGCTCGCGGGCGAGCTGGAGCCCACCGGTGACGTAGTCGTTGTGGATGTGCGTCTCGACGACGTGGGTCACCGTCCGGCCGGCGACCAGCGGGACGAGCCGGTCGATGTCGCGCTGCGGGTCGACGACGACGACGCTGTCACCGGCGCCGACGACGTACGACCTGTCGCCGAGGTCGGAGGTCTCGAGGACGCGAATGTCCAGCCCGGCCAAAGGACGTCAGCGCTCCACCGGGTAGCCGGCCGCGACCCAGTCCCCGGTGCCCCCCTCGACGTTGACGGCGTCGATGTCGAACTGGGCGAGGTACTCGGCTGCCATCCCGCTGCGGCTCCCGGACTGGCAGACCAGGTAGAGCGGGCGCTCGGTGGTGAGCTCACCGATCAGGCCGGGGACGGCTGCGAGCGGGACGAGCCGGGCGCCGGGCACGTGGCCGTCCGCGTACTCGTAGGGCTCGCGGACGTCGACCAGGTTCGCTGCGTCGATCTCGGCGCCGTCGAGTGCCGCCTTCAGCTGGTGAACGGTGATGCTGCGCATGAGTCGGGCGCCTCTCAGCCGGTGGTGACGTAGACGTGGGAGGCGACCTCGGCCGAGATCTCGGTGCTCTCCCCGCCCGACCCGACCAGCAGCCCCTCGGCGCCAGGGCCGACGGAGATCGACGCCCCGGGCTGGACTCCGGCGCGGCGCAGCCGGGACATCAGGTCGTGGTCAGCCTGCACCGGCTCGGCCAGCCTGCGCACGACAGCTGTGGTCACACCGCCGCGGGCGGCCCGGTCCAGCGGCTCGAGGTTGTGCCCGTCGTCCTTGCCCGCCGCCTCCCCTAGCTCGGCCAGGCCCGGGATGGGGTTGCCGTAGGGCGAGACGGTCGGGTGGCCGAGCACCTCCAGCAGCCGGCGTTCCACGGTCTCGGACATCACGTGCTCCCACCGGCAGGCCTCGTCGTGGACCAGCTCCCACTCCAGCCCGATCACCTGCACGAGCAGGCACTCGGCGAGGCGGTGCTTGCGCATCACGCGAGTGGCCAGCGTCCTGCCGAGCGGGCTGAGCTCGAGGTGGCGGTCTCCCTCGACGCTGAGCAGACCGTCGCGCTCCATCCGGGCGACCGTCTGCGACACCGTGGGACCGGACTGGCCGAGCCGTTCGGCGATCCGCGCGCGCAGGGGCACGACACCCTCCTCCTCCAGCTCGAACACGGTCCGGAGGTACATCTCGGTGGTGTCGATGAGTTCACTCACAGCACCCATCCTCGCGTACGCCGGGAAGGGCCGCCGTTTCCTGCCTCCTTGGGCCGGGCACGGCAGTCCTGTGAGCGCCGCTGACTTCGTCCCACCGGGCGCCGGCCTCGACGAGCTGCGGGCCGCGGCGGAGGGCTGCCGTGGCTGCGAGCTGTGGGAGCCGGCCACCCAGACCGTGTTCTCGGCCGGGCCGCCGTCGGCCCGGGTCGTGCTAGTCGGCGAGCAGCCGGGCGACCAGGAGGACCGGCAGGGTGCGCCGTTCGTCGGGCCGGCCGGCCGGCTGCTCGTGAAGGCCGTCGAGGAGGCCGGGCTGGCCCGCGACGAGGTGTACCG
>DASVED010000250.1:0-21698 GCA_036380775.1 Actinomycetes bacterium | reverse complement strand
CGGCGACCCAGTTCGCCGTCGGTGACGCGAGTGGTCCGCCGGTCGCTGACGACGAGGCGCCCGGGCTCGAGGGCACCGACTACTACTCGCCGACGCAGTCGACGTTCGCCAACGGCATGCACGTCGCGGTCGTCGAGACCGACCCGGAGACCGCGGAGATCCACGTGCTCCGCTACTGCGTCGTGCACGACTGCGGGCCGCTGATCAACCCGATGATCGTCGAGGGCCAGGTGCACGGCGGCGTCGCGCAGGGTGTGGGTGGGGCGCTCTACGAGCGGATGGCCTACGACGAGAACGGCCAGCTGCTCAACGCGTCCTTCATGGACTTCTTGATGCCGTACGCGAGCGAGGTGCCGCACATCGAGATCGACCACCTGGAGACCCGCTCGCCGCTGAACCCGCTCGGCATCAAGGGTGCCGGTGAGGCGGGGGTCATCCCCTCGGCCGCCGTGTTCGCCGCCGCCGTCGAGGACGCCGAGGGCTTCAGCATCCGGCGGATGCCCATCTCGCCGAGCGAGCTGTTCGACCTGCGCATCCGGCACGCGGCGGGGGAGATCCCGGCGCTTCGACGACGTACCCCCCGAGACGAGGAGACAGCCGAGATGGAGGAACTGTGAAGGTCAGCGGCACCGCCACCCTGCACGCACCGCGCGAGAAGGTCTGGGCCGCGCTCAACGACCCGGCAGTGCTCGTCAGGACCATCCCCGGCTGCCAGCAGCTCGAGGAGGTGGGGCCGGACGCCTACCGGATGACCATCACGGCCGGCGTCGCGTCCATCAAGGGCACCTACCAGGGCGACGTGGCGCTCACCGACCCCGACGAGCCGGGTCAGTTCACGCTCAAGGCGTCCGGAGCCGGTGCTCCGGGGACGGTCAGCGCGGACGTCCGTGTCGTGCTGACCGAGTCCGGCGATGCGACGCGTCTCGACTACGACGCCGACGCCGTCGTCGGAGGGATGATCGGGGGCGTCGGCCAGCGCGTGCTCAGCGGGGTCGCGAAGAAGACGGCCGGAGAGTTCTTCGCCGCCGTCGACGACGTGCTCACCGGCCGCGCCCCCAGCGTCCCCTCGCCTCGCGAGGAGCCCGTCGGCCCGTTGCCCCAACCGGCAGGCGGGCCCGGGGTGTTCGTCGCGCCGCCGACGGCGGGTCGCGGCGGGATGGGCAGCGACGACTTCGTGCGCGGAGCGGTCTTCGGCGCGGTGGTGGCCCTGGCGGGAGTGCTGGTCGGTTGGCTGGTCACCCGGTCCAGGGCTGTGCGGAGCGGTCCCTGACATCGATCGTCTCGACCGGACCCGCGTCCTCGAAGGTCTCCGCCCCGGTCGGCTCCACGTGCTCGACCTGGTTCATGCTCTGCCGGAGCCGCGCCATCTCGAAGTACATCCTGCGTCGTGCCCGGTTGGAGTTCCCCAGCGGCCGGTGCTCAGGAAGGCTGTGCCAAGGGTTGTAGCGCAGGGCGTCGGCGAACCGCAGCTGCGCGTCGGAGGTGAAGCTCTGCGCCGGCAGCCGGAGCTGTGCCACGGCGACGTACGGCGAGATCTCCTCCGGCCACTTCACGGTCGCGTCCTCGATGGGCATCAGGTGCGGGTCCGTCTGCACCTGCACCATGAAGTCGAACGTCCAGTCACCGGCCGCCAGGGTCCGCACCATGGCGTCGCGCAGGTAGTTCTCACCAGGACGGACCGGGATCCTCGACAGTCCGGGGCGCTGCGGCTTCAGTGAGTACTCCACAGCCTGGCCGTCGCCGAGGAGGAAGGGCACGTTGCTGTAGTACTGCACCTCGAGCGGGTTGCTGTGCATCGGCGAGTAGAGCAGCTGCATGAAGAGGTGCAGGAGGTGCGTGTCACCGGGGTTGATGGCGTACCCGATGGGCGCCTTCGCCCGGACCCACTGCTGCAGCTTGGCGTTCTCCCGGATGTTCGGCGTCACGAAGCTCGCCGGTGAGACCAGGATCAGGTCCTGCGTCTCCCGCTCGTCCTCCATCAGCTTGGGCCCCGGCACACCCATCACCTTGATGCCGACGGAGCATTGGCCGAGGTCCTCGAGGTCCGGCGGGGCATAGGGACCCGGGCCCGAGAACCGCACGTACGCCGGATAGCTGGCCGGTTGGGCGAAGAGGCCGTGGCGGAGGTGAGCCGGCAGGCCGGCGGGAACCGTCAGCTCACCGCGGAGCACGCCGAAGGTCTTCGTGTTGCCGAATCGCTGAGCAGCGCCCGGCAGCCAGTTCTCCCTCGTGAAGGCGGCGATCTCGTCGATCATCCGCTGGGTGTGCTGCTCCTCGTCGTCGAGCAGCTTCTCCTCCGCGAGGCCGAGGTGCTCGTCGGGTCGGCGTGCGTTCTGCAGCCGCTGGGCCGCCCGGAACAGGGGCGGGCGCAGCCACCGGTCGAACTGGGGCCGGTAGAGGAACTCCAGCCGGCGTTCGAGGCGCCACAGCCAGAGGACCAGGTCGCTGAGCGGGCGGAGCACGAAATAGGTGAACGAGCCCTCCGGCTTCATCGCCGCTCCCGTCTCAGCCCGCGGCCCGGACCCATGGGGTGAACGCGTTCTCCGCCTCGCGCATGCTCGGCCGAAGCCCGGGATAGTGGCGCAGCAGGACCGTCGCCATCGAGTTGTCGGCGATCCAGTCCAGTCCCTCGGGCGTGTAGACGGCGGGTGTGTAGTCCGTGGTGAAGAACCGGTCGCTGTTGAGCCGGCGCGATGCCATCAGGACGAAGATCCGGAACGCCGTGTCGCTGAACGCGAAGCCTGCCGGCTTGCGCTCCGCGTAGAGCCCCACCATCAGGTCGAGACGTTCGATGTCGCCCTGGTAGAGCTCGGACATCGTGCGCGCGGTCGCCGGGTCGTCGGTGAGGTCCTCGAACGTCTTCGGCGCGTCGAGATGCATCAAGCGGCGGAAGGCGCAGTAGCGCGGGATGCCCATCTCGCGATGGCGCAGGATGTCTGTCGCAGCCAGGTCCATCAGCTTGCCGTCGGGGCGGACGAACTCCTGCAGGAACCGTGGGAAGTTGTGCAGGCTGACCAGCCCGGGGTGCTGGGTGCCCATCGAGTAGAGCAGGTCCTGCATGGGGACCTTCTGCATCAGCGCCATGCCGTCCGGGCCGGACAGGTCGCGCAGCGTGAACTCACCGAGCGGCCGGTCGTCGGTGGCGCTGCGGAAGCTCCAGTCATCCGGCACGAGCGGGTGCATCCGGTAGACCGCGGTGAACTCCTCGGTCAGGGAGTAGGGGACGCCGTAGTGCTGCGTCTGGGCGCCCGGGATGCCGCTGACGAGCTCGCTCCCGCTGATCCGGTCGAACTGGCGCCGCAACCGCTCGCCGGCGAGTCCGAACCAGTTGGCCCGTAGCGCCGTGACCGTTGTCGGGTGGCTGATCACGGCGGGGGTCCACTCGACCGTGTGGATCTTCGCCACCAGCGCGGCGATGACCAGTCTGGCCCGCTGGAAGATCTGCTCGTCCCCCCATGCCGGGTAGCGCGACCGCAGCATGTCGCAGACGGCGTTGTGCTCGAGGGTGAACACCGTCTGCAGCATGGCCAGGCCGATCCAGAAGCCGGGCTCCTCGGTCGGGTTCCCGTCCTGCCCCGGCGGCAGGGGCAGCGAGCCGTCCGGCTCGACCCGCAGCTTCCCGTCGTGGCCGGTGCGCACGAACTTCTGGTACTCCGGGGTGTGCCCGTAGATCTGGGACGCGTCCCACCAGTGCGAGCTGGTGTTGATCGACGTGGGGTAGCGGCTCGGCGCCGACGCGGGCCGGGTCGGGTCCTCCATGACGCGCATGATGTGCATGGGCCGCTGCGGCCACTCGTCGTCCTCGGCCAGCTCGATCTCCCACGGGTTGTCCTGCGGGCTGGTGCCGTGGCTGAACCAGTCGCGGATCATGAACTGGAGCCATGGCGCGACGAGCGCGTTGACCGACGTGGCCTCGATCAGGGAGCTGCGCGTCATCAACGCGCGGCTGACCTCCCTCGGGTTCGGCGTCAGCTTGTCGGCGCGAGACTCCTGCGGGATGTCGTCGAGGGGGATGTTGCGGCCGAACCGGGAGCCCGCCATGCCCATGGCCGGGTCCGTCAGGTCGTTGTACGACCCGTCGAGCGTGCGGTTGACCATGTCCTCCGGTCGGCGCGGCGACACTGGTGGCTCGTTCGTGGCGGCCACGGTGCGCGTGTCGTGCAGGTTGCGGCGCCGTAGCGTGTCGCGCACGCCGGCGAGCACGGCGAGCCCGAGCGGCCTCGGCAGCCGGTCCCAGCCGATCCGCCGGTCGACGGTCTCGGCGAGGGCGTCCAGGGCCCGCCACACGGCACTGTCGTGGTAGCGGCCCGGGCCGTTCGCATCCTGTCGTGGCGCCATGTCGGCTCAGTCCCTTCCAGTCGTCGGCCGGTGTGGACGCTCGGCCAGGTAGCGGAGAGCCCGGATTCCGGGGAGAAAGAAGTAGGCCCCTCCCCGCACGTGCACGAACTGCGGCAGGTCGGCGTACCGGCGCCGGACCGGCCGCGCGGGAGTGGTGAAGTACGTCCCCTTGGCACGCCTCGGCCCGACGACCGGGTCCGGCTCGTCGTAGAGGCCGTTGAACGTCGGGTTGTTCAGCCAGGAGTGCTGGACGAACTCGTACTGCCGGGCGAGGTTGGCGTTGAGGCACATGAAGTACAGCCCGGTCTCACCGCCGCGCTCGGCTGACCCGTAGCTGCGCCCCCGGCGCAGCAGCCGGTGCCGGCGGTTGATCGCGAGCGACTGCTCGGTGCCCGGCCGTGGCTCGAGGGCGTCCCGCGGGTTGGCCCGGCGGACGTGCGAGCCGAGCGGGCAGGCCATCCCTCGCGGGTCGGTCGCGTGGTAGCCGAAGTCGTTCTCCGCGGCGAGCGCTGGGTCGTCGCGCTCGGGTGCGAGGACCAGTGGCGCCCCGCCGGGCCAACGGCCCATCATCTTCGCCGCGAGCTGCTGACTCGCCGCTGCGTCGGGCCGCCCGTCCGGAGTCCGGGTGGCAGCCTCGGTGAACGACCAGAAGGCCTCGACGTCCTGGCGCAGCTGGCGGACCACGAGGTAGGACCCGTTGCGCCCCAGGTCGGCGAGGCCGGTCGCGTGGTCGCGCGCCAGCAGCGACCGAGGGTCGTCCGCCACGGGCAACAGTGGACGCGCCGTGAGCTGATCGTGCTCGTTCGGGTAGCCGAGCACGAACTCCCCGGCCCGGACCGGGTCGCCCCGGCCGTCGCCGCTGCCGAGACCCTCCAGCGGTGGCTGCGAGATGCCGTCGTGGAACCCGAAGGGCTCGGTCAGGCCCAGCCGACCGGTCTCCAGCCGGTCCACCACCGACAGACCGTGCCCGGCGGCCTGGTCGGCGAGCCGACCGCACCGGTCGGCCAGCAGCTCCTCCGTCCGGGCGAACACCAGGACCATGACGTGCACCGGCGCGGTGGTCGGGCCGCCCCAGCGCCATCCGCGCGGGTCGTCGTCGTCCAGATCGCCCAGCAGCCGGCTGCGGTAGGCGGTGGTCATCCCCGACGCGAACTGCTCGGAGAAACCGGCCGGGATCCCGCGCCCGGGCGACAGCGCGGCGATGCCGTCAGCGGTCAGCGCGACGTTCACGGCGTCGTCGGCGGGGCGGGCGGCGGCGTCGGTCAGGACGTCCGCCCACCGCGCCAGCAGTGACCGGGCCGCCGCCGCGTCGTCGATGCCGAGCAGCAGGAAGGTGGCGTACGGCAGCGAGCCGTAGCCACGGGCCAGCAGGCCCTGCATGTCGTCCAGCTCGAGCCGGGTGGTCATCCTGGTCACACCACCGCGAGCCATGCCTCGGCCCCTTGCTCGTCGAGGTCGCGGGCCAGGTCGGCACGCAGCCGGGCGTTGGTGTCGACGTTGCGGGCCGGCAGCTCGTCGTACGCGGAGTACCACACCGGGTTGGCCACCTGGTGCCGCCGCAGGTAGTTCTTGAACGCCGTCTCGTCCCTGGCCCCGCCGAAGAGCAGCCAGCGCGTACGCGGGTAGCCGACTCCGTTGCTGAAGACGGCGTTGAGCCCCCAGGCGAGCCGGTCGATGAACTCGTCCATGTAGCTCTCGAGCGTTCCGTCGTAGCTGCTGCAGAACACCAGCCGCCGGCCGTCGTCGATCGGGACCCACCGGGCGAAGTGGATCGAGCGGACGCCGGCCAGGTTGTCCCGGTTGTAGACGTGGCGGTCGGCGTAGTCCAGGCCGATCAGCACCGCCCGCATGGTCATCCGGCGGAGCTTGCCCGGCTTGACGAAGCCCACTGCCGTGAAGGAGTTCTGCGCCACGAAGTCCTCGTGCCTCTCCAGCTCGTGGGCGTGCTCCGCCGCGGGCGGGCCGGTCTCCGGGACGTCGCGCCGCTCGGCGAGCCGGATGCGCAGGGCGGCGACGAGAACGACCGGCACCAGCACCGGCAGGAGGCACAGCACCAGCAGCGGCAGAGCGACACGGTGGATGGCCTCGCCGACGCGGAACCTCAGCCCGGGTCGCGGGGCCGGCCGGACGGACCACAGCAGGTCGTCGCGCTCCGTCGCGAACGCGCGGATCCTGCCGTGTGCCTCCACGGCCGTCAGCTGAGACGGGATCGCGGCCGGCCGGTCGACGAACTGCTCGATCGCCTCGCGCAGCCGCGCCTCCTGGTGCACCTGGTCCACGCTGCGTCCGACGGCGTGCACGTAGGTAGCGGCCGGGGCCACCTGGTGGTCCCGCAGCCAGGCGACGCGGGCGGTCGCCGTCGGCGCCTCCGGGTAACCGTCACAGTGCTCGAAGAGCGCGTCGACACCGTGGCCGGTGACGGTCGACAGGTCACGCAGGTGCCGCTCGGCGGATCCGTCGACGTCGGCCATGTAGAACAGGCAGGCCGGCAGCTCCGCGCCGTCGAGGTCCGCCGTCTCCTCCAGCACGAAGAGCCGGGCGAAGTGCACGCCTGGCAGGTCGCCGATGGGCAGCACGTCGTTGTGACCGGCACCCTGGCGCCTGATGGACGCGAGCAGCCGCGACAGGTCGCCACCCCGACCGTCCGCGATCGGGGCGCGCACGGTGACAGCAACCTGGTGTGGCATCCGTCCCCCTGCCGGTCAACCCTGCGGGCGCGAGCCCGCGCGCAGCGCGAACCAGGCCGTCCGACGCCCACGCAGCCAGACGACTCCCAGGTGCAGCCCGGGAGCCACCTCGCGCGTCTCGTCCCGCACCATCCGCGCGACGACGGACGTTCGTGAGTAGTCGATGACCACGCAGGGCTCGTCGTCGACCCAGCTCAGGCCCTGAGCCACCCGCGCCTTGATGACCCGCAGCCGCAGGGGAGTGATGCGGTTGACGAGCGTCCCGCGGGACGCGTCGACGACCTTCCCCTGCCACCCGACCAGGTAGGCGAGTCGAGCAATCGCCCGGCAGAGCCAGGTGCCGGGGAAGGCCAGCACGGTGCCGCGCAGCACACCTGCCGGGAGGTCGCCCGGCGGACTGGTCCGGAAGAGGGTGTCGAGCTCGGAGTTGGTCCGGCGCGACAGGGCTTCCTCGTCCAGGCTCGCCGCTCTCGGACGCGCGGGTCGCACGACATCGATGTGCGCCGTCATGTCGCGAACAACCCCCAATCGGGGCGGACGCGCACAGATCCCCCCGGACCAAGGGCCGCCCCCGGCCACAGTGTGTTCGCGCCGCGACGGGCTGTAAAGGCGAGTCATGGCAAAGCCTCTGCCACGTTCTGCGGTCGCGCCGTCCTCCTCGGTTGACCTGCCGGGGACGTGCTGCCACGGTGGCGATGGCTGGTGGGGGTGATAAGGGACATGGCACTGGATCCCGCGACGGCGCGCACGGCACTGGCGGGTGTGCGGCTCGTCAACGGCGCCCTCGCGCTGCTGGCGCCCCGCTTCCTGCTGCGTCGACTGGGTGTCGACGCCGGCAGCGGGCCACAGCCGGGCATCTACCCGTTCCGGATGTTCGGGATCCGCACCCTCGTGATCGGCGCCGAGCTCCTGCTGCTGGACGGGGACGACCGCCGCCGGGCGACCCGGCTCGCCGTCCTCATCCATGCCAGCGACACGGTCTCGGCCGCACTCTGCGGGCTCCGCGGTGACCTGCCGCGGCGCACGGCGGTGCTGACGACGGCGATCTCGGGCGTCAACACCGGGCTGGCCGTCGTCGCCACCCGGGAGCCCTGACGGATAGTTCTCGGGTGCGGCTCAGCCGTTCCGCTTCAGCTTGCCGTTTCGCTTCGCGTAGCGCTCACCGGCGCTGAACAGGGCCAGGCCGAGCGGCACGGCGACGATGCCGATCAGGACGAGGGCGCCGATCTCGCCCCACAGCTCGCCGAGACCCGCGCCCTCCAGGATGGCCGCTCGGGTGCCGTCGAGCGCGTACGTCGCCGGGCTGATCTGGGCGACGGCCTGCATCCAGCCGGGCAGCACCTCGACCGGGTAGTAGACGCCGGACACGACGAGCAGGACGCCTTGGGCGACGAAGCCGAGCTGGGCGCCCTTCTCCGGGGAGATGAGCGGCAGCACCGCGGTCATCATGCCGATGCCGGTGAACGACACGCTGGCCACGAGCACCACGACGAGAGCCGCCAGGAAGTTCGCCCGGGGCATCTCGATGTCGAAGAACGACGCCACGACCGCGAAGAGGAGTACCGCGCGCGCCAGGCCGTACAGCACGGCGAACAGCCCCATGCCGGCCAGGTGGGCGCCGCGGCGCAGCGGCGCCATGAAGGTGTACTCGATGGTGCCTTCCCACCGTTCCCAGGCCACCGTCTCGGTGAGGAACTCGAAGATGATGCCCAGGTAGGCCCAGAGCACGGCGCCGATCAGCAGGTACGTGGTCTGCCGGTTGACGTCGATCGTGCCGCCGTTGGCCTCGATGCCCTTGGCGATGAAGACGATCGTGAGGGTGTTGGCGACCGTCCAGACGAAGAACGCGACGTCCCACCAGATGTAGCGCCGGGTCAGGTAGATGTTGCGCTCGACGATGCCCCGCGCACCGACCAGCTGCATCCGGATGTCGTCCTGCAGGCTGCTCATCCGGAGCCCCCGCGGGATCGTGAGCGCAGCGAGCGATCTCGTGGGGTGGTCATCCGAACACTTCTCTTTCCTCGTCCTCGTCCGGGTCGGCGTCGGGATCGATCTCGCGGCCGGTCGCGGCGAAGAACGCCTCCTCGAGGGTGCTCGCCCCGAAGCCTCGGATCAGCTCGTCGGCCGGCGCGAGCGCCAGCAGGCGGCCGCGGTCCAGGATGCCGATCCTGTCGGCCAGTGTCTCCGCCTCGGCCAGGTCGTGCGTGCAGAGCAGGATCGTGGAGTCGTGCGTGACCCGGATCTCTCGGACGAACTCCTGCACGTCGCGCTTCGAACGCGGGTCGAGGCCGGTCGTCGGCTCGTCGAGCAGTAGCAGCACCGGCGAGGTGAGCAGCGCCCGGGCGAGTGCAACCTTCTGCTGCATTCCCCGGGACAGGCTCTCCATCGGCTCGCCTCGACGGTGCACCGGGAACCCGACCCGCTCGAGGATCTCGGGGATCCGGTCGCGCGTGCTCGCGCTGCCCATGCCGTAGAAGCGCGCGGCGTATGACAGGTTCTCCGCGGCGGACATCTTCTTGAAGAAGCTGGCCTCCACCGACACCCGGTTCACCAGACGCCGGACGGCGTGACCGTCGCGGAGGACGTCGTGCCCGAACACGTGCGCCGTCCCGCCGTCGTGCAGCAGCAGGGTGGACAGGATCCGGAGCAGCGTCGACTTGCCCGATCCGTTCTGGCCGAGGATGGCGATCGTCTCCCCGCGGCGCATCGTGAACGAGATGCTGTCCACGGCGGCGACGCGGCGGCGGCCCGGCTTTCCAGCCTTCCGGCCGGCTCGGCCGGGCTTGCGGGTGAACGTCTTGGTGAGGTCGACGACCTCGACGGCAGCGACCTCACGCTGGTGAGGAGCAGTGACGCCGGTCGAGAGTCCCGGTGCTGGCACGGCACCGACGCTATGACTCGTCCCGCCAGGGCTCAACCGGATTAGTGCCCGCCCGCCGGGTGGCGGCGATGTCCCGGACCGGGTGGCCGGCCCGCACACCCCGACGCTCGTACTTCGTCGTGGGGCGCCACGGCGGGTCGTCGCACAGCACGAAGGCCGGGTGGCTACCGAGCATGCGGAGCACCTGACTCGCGTACGCCGGGACGTCGGTCGCCACGTGCAGGAGGCCCCCTGCCACGAGCCGGTCCGCGACCAGGTCGGCGAAGGCCGGCGACACGAGGCGGCGCTTCGCGTGCCGGGCCTTGGGCCACGGGTCGGGGAAGAACACCCGGACCTCGGCCAGCGACCGCGACGGCAGCATCTCGGCCAGCACGACCCGCGCGTCGCCGGCGGCGACCCGGACGTTGCCCAGCTCGGCGGACTCCACCAGCTGCAGGAGGCTGCCCTGGCCAGGAGTGTGGACGTCGACGGCGAGCACGTCGCGGTCCGGCTGGGCCGCCGCCATCTCCGCGGTCGACTCGCCCATCCCGAAGCCGATCTCGAGCACCACCGGCGCGCTCCGCCCGAACAGCTCGCGCAGGTCGAGGGGGCGACCGTCGACCGCCACACCCAGTCGCGGCCAGAGCCGGCTGAGGGCGTCCTCCTGACGGAGGGTCAGCCGGCCCGAGCGCTGCTTGTAGGTCCGAACGCCGGACGGGTGGGTGGCGGTCACGGTCCACATCGTCCCACCCGCGAAGCCGACATCTGCCCTGGTGGTCGGGCACGATGGAGCGCATGATCCCGGGGCCAAGGCTCGTCGCCGTCTCGGTGGTGGTCTCGCTCGGCGTGTTGTCGGGTTGCTCGGCCGCCGACCGCACCGCCGACGGGATGCGCTCGCCGGCCGCCTCTGCCGCCGGCACCACCTCCGGCTCCCCGGCGACGTCGTCCAGCCCGCAGAGCCCGGCCGCCACCGCGCCCTCCGCCACCCCGTCCACCACCCCTTCCGAGGCGCCCGTTCCTGCGGCAGCCAGCCGGGTCTCCATCCCGGCGCTGATGACCAAGAGGTACGACGCCGGCGGACTGCGCCTGGGCCGCGTGCTGCTCCGCACCGGCGACTACACCCGGCGCACCGTCAGCTACCGCAGCGGCGACCTGCGCATCTCCGGCATCCTCAACCTGCCGCGCGGCCGCGGCCCGTTCCCGGTGCTGGTGCTGCTGCACGGCCACATCGACACCTCCATCTACGTCACCGGCCAGGGGCTGATGCGCGAGCAGGACTACCTGGCGCGGCGTGGCTACGCCGTCCTGCACACGGACTACCGGAACCATGCTTCCTCCGACGACGACCCGTCGGCCGAGCGCAGCCTGCGGCTCGGCTACACCGAGGACACCGTCAACGCCGTCCTCGCCGTCCGGGAGTCCGGCATCGCAAGGCTCGACGGCGAGCGGGTGGGGCTGCTGGGGCGGTCCATGGGCGGAGGCGTCACCTACAACACCCTCGTCGCCCAGCCCGGGCTGGTGAAGGCGGCCGTCGTCTTCGCGCCCGTCAGCTCGCGCACCAAGGACAACTTCAACCGCTGGATCCGGGGCGAGCGCTCCGAGCTCGCGGCCGAGATCGTGGCCCGGCACGGCTCGCCCGAGGGCAACCCGAGGTTCTGGCGGGAGGTCAGCCCGCGCACCTACTTCGACCGGGTCACCGAGCCGATCCTGATCCATCACGGCACGTCCGACGACAGCTGCCCCATCCGGTGGACGCGAGCGACGTACGACGCGCTCCGTGACAACGGCAAGGACGCGAAGCTCTTCGTGTACGACGGCGAGGAGCACGCGTTCGGACCGCAGTGGCCGCTGTCGATGCAGCGGACCGTGCGGTTCCTCGACCGGCACCTCGGCGTCTGAGGCCGAACCATCCGGTGGTCGCGATCCCCCGGCGTGGCACAGTGGCGGGATGAAGGCGTTCACTGTCGCGGCGGTGCAGCTGGCCCCGCTGCCCGGACCGCTCACGGCGGAGTCGGTCAAGGGCAACCTGGCCAAGGCGTCGGACTGGGTGACCCGGTGCGTGGAGGGGACCGGCGCCGAGCTGGTGGTGCTGCCCGAGTCGGTCACCACCGGCTTCACGCCGGGCATCGGGCCCGAGGCGCTCTGGGACCTGGTGTCCGAGGTCCCCGGCCCGGTCGTCGAGCCGCTCCAGGAGACGGCCCGCCGGCTGGGGGTCCACGTCGTCGTGGGGACCTACGAGCGGGGGCGGGAGAGAGGCGTCGTGCACAACGCCTCGGTTCTGCTCGGCCGGGACGGCGCGGTCCTTGACGTCTACCGCAAGACCCACCCGTTCTGCACCGAGATGCGCTCGCGCGGCGGCTGGGTGACCCCGGGCGACGAGGTGAGCGTGGTCGAGACCGACCTCGGCCGGATCGGGCAGATCATCTGCTTCGACGGCGACTACCCCGAGCTGTCCCGGATCACCGCGGTGCGCGGCGCCGAGGTGATCGTCCGGCCGTCGGCGCTGCTGCGGTCGGCAGACATCTGGGAGCTCACCAACCGGGCCCGGGCCTACGACAACCACGTCTACGTCGTCGGGGCCAACGCGACCGGCATCGACCCGGGTGGGGTCCTGTACTTCGGCAACTCCATGGTGGTCACGCCGGTTGCGGAGGTGGTCGCCCGTGCGGCCAGCCACGAGTGCTGGGTCAGCGCCCGGCTGGACCCGGCGACGGCGATGGCGTCGCTGACACCCGGGTCGAGCGTCCCGCAGGTCTTCGACCACCTGGCCGACCGCAACCTCGACCTGATCCGGCGCTACGCCGACGACCTGGCCCGCCCGGCCGCCGCCTCGTTCCCGCACGCCCAGCCGACGGACGACATCGTCGACTGACCAGGTGGCCGCACCGACCGTGGCGCAGCGGCAGGGTTGAATGGCCGCCATGAGCGACGGTCGGCACAGGCGCCTGCGCATCGGGATCGACACCGGTGGCACCTTCACCGACGTCGTGGCCCTCGACGCCGGGACGGGGGAGGTGGTCACGACCAAGACCCCCTCCACACCCGGCAATCCAGCGGACGGGTTCCTCACCGCCGTGAACAAGGTGCTCGACCTGATGTCCGCGACCGGGCAGGACGTCGTGTCGGTCAGCCACGGCACCACCGTCGCCACCAACCAGCTCCTGGAGGGCAAGGTCGGGCGCCTCGGCCTGATCACCACCGAGGGCTACGAGTTCCTGCTCGAGATCGCCCGGCAGAGCGTCCCGGACGGATACGGCAACTCCTACTTCTGGGTCAAGCCACCACGGATCGTCCCCGTCGACCGGGTGCGGACGGTCGGCGGCCGCCTGGACTTCCAGGGTCACGAGGTCCGGCCCTTCGACGAGGCCGGGGCGGTGGAGGTGGCCCGCTGGTTCCGCGACCTGGGCATCGACACGATCGGTGTCTGCTTCCTGCACTCCTACGCGGACCCGGCGCACGAGCAGCGGATGCTCGAGGTGCTGCGCCGGGAGCACCCCGACGCGGTCGTCTCGCTGTCCAGCGACGTGCTGCGTGAGTACCGCGAGTACGAGCGCGCGGTCACCACGCTGGTGGATGCCGCCGTCAAGCCACGGATGGCGTCGTACGTCGCGAGCATCACCGGCCGCCTGCACGAGTTGGCACCCGGCGTCCCCTGGTACGTCATGAAGTCCAACGGCGGTGTGCTCTCCGCCGACGAGGTCGTCCACCAGCCGATCACCACCGTCCTGTCGGGGCCGGCCGCCGGAGCACTCGGTGCCGCGCTGATCGCCCGCGACGCAGGCTTCGACCGCGTGCTCACCTGCGACGGCGGCGGCACGTCGACCGACGTGTCGGTCGTCATCGACGGTGAGCCGACGCTCACGACCGAAGGGACGATCGGCAGCTACCCGAGCAAGATCCCGATGATCGACATCGTCACGGTGGGGGCTGGCGGGGGCTCGGTGGCGTGGGTGTCGCCCGACGGTTCGCTGAAGGTGGGGCCACGCTCCGCCGGCGCGGACCCCGGGCCGCTCTGCTACGGCCGCGGCGGCACCGAGCCGACGGTGACCGACGCGCACGTGGTGCTCGGCCGGATCCCTCCGCACCTGCTGGGTGGCGAGATCCCGCTCGACGTCGAGGCGGCGCGGGCCGGGCTGCGTGACCTGGCCGGGCGGCTCGGTCTGCCGCTGGAGCGGGCGGCGACCGGCATCCTGGAGATCTCAGCGTGGAACCAGGCCAACGCCCTGCGCCAGGTGACCGTGCAGCGCGGACTGGACGTGCGCGACTTCACGATGGCGACGTTCGGCGGGTCGGGCTCACTGCTGCTGTGCCGGCTGGTCGACGTCCTCGGCCTGGCCGGCGTGCTGGTGCCGCGCGACCCGGGCAACGTCTCGGCGTACGGCCTGCTCACGGTCGACGTCCGCAACGACTACGTCCGCACGGCGGTCGGGCGGCACACCGACCTGGACCTGGGCGCTGTGGCCGCGCACTACGCGGACCTGCAGTCCCAGGCGGCGCAGAGCCTCGATCGGGAGGGCTTCGGGCGCGCGGAGCACCGCTACCTGCGCAGCGCCGACCTGCGCTACGCCGGCCAGGCCTTCGAGGTGCGCGTGCAAGCACCCGAGGGGCCGGTCGACGTCGCCTGGGCCGACCTGGTGGCGAAGGCGTTCCACGACGCGCACGAGCAGCTCTACGGCTACGCGTTCCGCGACGATCCACGCCAGCCAGTCGAGTGGGTCAACCTGCGGGTGTCCGGGATCGGACCGATCGAGCGTCCCCGGCCGCGCGAGGTGGAGCGCCGCGACGGCGGGCCCGAGCGAGCTCGTACGGGAGCGCGCCCGGTCTTCTTCGACGACGCCTCGGGCTGGGTGGACACGCCGGTGTACTGGCGACCCGACCTCGCACCCGGGGACGAGCTGAGCGGACCCGCCGTCGTCGAGGAGTTCGGCTCGACGGTCCCGCTGCACCCCGGCTTCCGGGCAATCGTCGACCGGTTCGGGAACATCGCCGTCGGGAGGGAGTCATGATCGTCGACCGCATCGACCCCGTCGTGCTCGAGATCGTGCAGGGCTCTCTCGCGGCGATCGAGATGGAGGTCGAGACCGCGATCGGGCGCACCGCGCGGTCGCCGATGATCCGCGACGCCCACGATTTCCGCGCGGGCATCCACGACCGGAGGCTGCGCAAGCTGACCGGGCGGTCGTACTCCGCCCTCGTCCACCCGGTGGCCCGCGACTTCCCGCTGCCGACGATGCGCCCTGGCGACGTCTTCTTCCACAACGACGTCTACCTGTCCGAGGGAGGCATCGGGCACCTGCCGGACCTGTGCGTGACCGTCCCGGTCTTCGTCGACAACTCGGCGGGGGAGCCCGAGGTAGTCGCCTTCGTGCAGGCGTTCGGTCACCACGACGACATCGGGGGAGCGGTGCCCGGCTCCATGCCGTCCTCGGCCACGTCGGCGTTCGAGGAGGGCCTCATGGTGCCCCCCATCAAGCTCTGGGACCAGGGCGTGCGCAACGAGGCCGCTCTGCGCATCATGACGCGCAACTCGCGGATGCCGGACTCGCTCGCCGCGGACCTGGACGCTGAGTGCTCGGCCTGCCTGATGGGGTCACGCCGGCTGGGCGAGCTGTTCGCGCGCTACGGCCGGGAGACCGTCGAGGCCTGCTTCGACGCCATCATCGACCGGACCACCGAGACCTACCGGCGGGAGATCCTCTCGCAGATCCCGAACGGGACGTACGTGTGGGAGGACTACGCGGAGCACGACGGGGTCGACGAGCCCCGCCTGCACACCCAGCGGATCACCCTGACCATGGACTCGTCCGCGGACGTGCCGCTGGTGCTGGACTTCACCGGCACGTCGCCGCAGGCCAAGGGGCCGATCAACCACTGCGGGGACTACGCCGACGGCAACTTCCTGAAGAAGTGGCTGGCGCCCATCCTGCGCAACCTGGCCCCGACGCCCGAGCGGATGGCTGAGCTCGACGTCAACGAGGGCGTGGTGCCGCTCATCGAGATGCGCTTCCCGCCTCCCGGGACACTGCTGACGCCGGTGTTCCCGGCACCCACGAACGCGCGCACCTTCGTCATCCTGCGGCTGCTCGGCGTGCTCGCAGGCGTCATCGCCAAGGCCGTCGACGGCCGGATGCCCGCGGACCAGGAGACGATCCGCTACACGGGGGTCTACGGCACCGACCGCGACGGGGAGCCCTACCTGATGCGCGAGGTCCTCGGCGGTGGCTCGGGTGGCCGGTACTACGCAGACGGCGAGGACACGATCCACGTCGTGCCGGACTCCCGCAACCTGCCCACCGAGTTCACCGAGTCACGCTTCCCGTTCCTGGTCGAGCGGCTCGGGCTGGCCGTCGACTCCGGCGGGGCGGGACTCTTCCGAGGGGGACTCGGCTACGAGAAGCACATCCGGATGCTGAGGGACGCGCACTTCAAGTCGATCGCCGACCGGTCGATCCTCGCGTGCTGGGGCGTCAAGGGCGGCAAGGCCGGGCGGTCGTTCCAGGTCACGGTCGACCCGGGCGGCCCGCGCGAGCGGGAGGTCGATGCGCTCGCCGACGCCGAGCCGGTCCGCGCCGGCGAGGTGATCCGGATCCGCACGACGGGCGGCGGCGGCTGGGGCGATCCTCTCGACCGGCCTGTCGAGCAGGTGCTGCGCGACGTCCGGTGGGGGAAGGTCAGCACGACCGGCGCGCGCGACGACTACGGCGTGGTCGTGGCGTACGACGGCACGGAGCCGCTCGTCGACGCACCGGCGACCGAGGAGCTCCGGCTCGAGCTGCGGTCCCGGCGTACCGGCGAGGAGCCGTTCTTCGACCGTGGACCCGGCTACGCCCGGTTGTCCGGCGGCGCGGATCACCCCGACGTCGACGTCATCTGACTGTCACCGGGTCATGACCCCGGCCAGGTCAGAGTCCCTCGTCGGCGATGCCCTGGTAGATCTGCTCCTGGTTCCCGAGATGAGCTCGGACCTGGGAGTCGTCGACAGGCTCCAGGAGCCGCCGAACCTCGATCGGTCGCTGCGTGAACCCGAGGCCGGCTCCGTTCGCGGCGATGAACAGCTGGCAGAGGTAGGCGTACCCGACGACGCGCACCCAGAACACGCCGTTGTGGGTCAGCGACGTCCCGGAGTCCTTGATGATCCGCGCCAGCGGCGCGAGCGCCTCGTCCGACGCCGGGTCCGGGCACTCGGCCAGGAACTCCGCGTAGTCCATGACGACCTGATGACCTTGCTGATCGACCTTGATCAGCCGCGCCGCCGCGCGCCGCAGGTTGTCGCGAAAGACGTGCTGTGTCTCGCGGGCCCAGTCCAGCCCGGAGTGGTACGGAAGCGGATCGGCGTTCGTCAGCATGCGGTACGCGCCGACCTCGAACTGGAGCAGCTTGACCGAGCTCGGGTCGACCGAGAAGTCCGCGGCGTTCATCTGGCGTTCGATGAGGATGCAGACCCCGAGGGGCTTCAGCAGGCGATACAGGGTGTTGCTGCCGTAGTAGCCGGCCGGGTCGAGGTTCCAGTGCTTCTCGCGGCTGTGGCCGGCGACTCTGCGCACGACGTCGCGAGAGGCCATCAAGAGCTGGAACCGCAACGGCCCGACGGCCTCGTAGAGGCGCGTACGCGCGTTGTACTCGTAGCCAAGACGTGCCTGCCGGCCGGCCAGGGCGCGTTGGGAGAGATAGCCGGCGGTGGCCCCGAACGTGGCGCTGATCGCGGCAGAGCTGACGAGGACGGCGACCTGGTCCACATGGTCAGGGAAGCACAGGCTCGCCGATCCTGACGACGGTCTCAGACCACGATCTGCTCGGCGACCGCCACGTGGCGCGCCGTCGGCAGGTCGGCGACTGCGTCGGCCAGCAGCTGGACGCCCCGCGTGATGACGTCGACCGGCTGGGTGTAGGGCAGCCGCAGCCGGTCGTCGAAGGCGTGACCGGTGCCGAACCGCGGCCCGGGGGCGAGGAGCAGCCCACGGCTCTCGGCCGCGGACACCAGGGCGGTGGACGACAGCGACGGCAGCCGGCACCACAGCACCAGCCCGCCGGAGGGGACCGGAACCTCCCAGCCGGGGAGGTGCCGGCCGAGCTCGGCGACCAGGACGTCTCGCTGCCGGCGCAGGTCGTCCCGGCGGGCGGTGAGGACCTCGTCGGCAGCGTCCAGGAGCTGGCACGCAGCCAGCTGCTCGAGCACCGGCCCGGACATGTGGGTGTGCCCCGCGACGGCAGCGAGCCGGCGTACGACGTCCTCCTCGGCCCGCAGCCAGCCGACCCGCAGGCCGCCCCACACGCTCTTGCTCATCGAGCCGACGGTGACGACCGCCTCGGGCCGGGCGATCGCCGCGAACGGCGGCGGTGGCTCGGCGTCGATGCCGAGATCGGCCAGCGTCTCGTCGACGATCGCCATGACCCCGGCCTGCCGGAGGCCGACCGCCAGCCGGCGGCGCAGGGGTTCGTCGAGCAGCAGTCCCGTCGGGTTCTGGAAGTCAGGCATCAGGTAGGCGGCGCCCGGGGACGTCTGTCGCGCCGCTCGGCTCAGGTCGCGGACCAGGGCGTCCGGCTCGCCGGCGGTGGCCGCGACCGGCACGGCGCGCCGCCCGAGCGAGCGGACCGCGTCGAGGGCGTTGGGGTACGTCGGGTGCTCGACCAGCACGCGACCACCACGGTCCACCAGGGTCTCGACCGCCACCGAGACCGCATGCAGCGCACCGGCTGTCACGAGGACCTGCTCAGGTGTCGTGGGGACTCCGCGGGCGGTGTAGCGGTCGGCGATGCGGGCGCGCAGCTCTGGAAGGCCCTGGGGGTGGTAGCCGTGCCCGGGCAGCAGCCGCGGCAGCTCGTCGAGCGCCGCGGCGAACGCCGCCGGGACCTGCGGCGGCGCCGCGGGCGCCGCGTGCGCGAAGTCGATGACACCCGGGCGCGCGGGCGCGGGCAGCCAGGCGCCCTGCGAGGGTCCAGCGGGCAGCCGCGTCCAGGTGCCGGCCCCCTGCCGGGCGTCGGCCCACCCCTGCTCGCGCAGCCGGCCGTAGGCCGCGGCGACCGTCGCCCGGCTCACGTGCAGAGCGGCGGCGAGCTCACGCTCGGCGGGCAGGCGGGCGCCGATCGGCAGGCGACCGTCACCGATGAGCAGCCGCAGCCGGGCGGCGAGGGCGGCGTACAGCGGGGGGCGGGTGCCCGCCAGGTCGCCCACCAGGGCATGGACGGCATCGACGCCGGCGGGGCCGAGCGAGGTCACGAGCCGCCACTCCTCCTGGATTGGCCTGCAAGGGGCGGGCCAATCATCCGGCACCATGGGGCCATGGCACAAGGTCGCACCGCCGTCGCCGCGCCGCCCGCCCGGACGGACCGCCGGCTCCCGCGTCGGCTGGTCCAGCTCTATGCCGGGCTGGCCCTCTACGGCCTGTCGATGGCGCTGCTGGTGCGGGCGGGGCTCGGGGTCATGCCGTGGGACGTCCTGCACCAGGGGCTCGTCCGCAGCATCGGCGGGACGCTCGGCGGCGTCTCCGTCGTCGTCGGCGCGCTGGTGCTGCTGCTGTGGATCCCGTTACGGCAGCGCCCGGGCGTCGGGACCGTCAGCAACGTGGTCGTGATCGGCATCGCCGTCGACGCGTCCCTGGCCGTGCTGCCCGCCGTGGGCGACGGCCTGCCGCTGCGGATCGCCGTGGCCGTCGCCGGGATCCTGCTCAACGCGGTGGCGACGGCCGCGTACATCGGCGTCCGGCTCGGGCCCGGGCCCCGGGACGGGCTGATGACCGGCCTGGTCGCCCGGACCGGCGGCTCGGTGCGACTGGTCCGGACCGGCATCGAGGTCGTCGTCGTGGCCTCCGGCTGGTTGCTCGGCGGAACCCTCGGCATCGCGACCGTCCTCTACGCGCTGGCGATGGGGCCGCTCGTCCAGCCGCTGCTGCGGTGGTTCACCGTCGCTCCCGGGGCTGGCGGTGGCACTATCGAGGTGCGGCCCTAGGAGGTGAGCGGTGGCGACGGACCTCACCCTCTATCTGGACGATCACCCCGGCGAGCTGGCCAGGATCACCGGCCTCCTCGGTGCCGCCGGCGTGAACATCCACGGCTTCTGCGCGGTCTCCAGCGGCGGCGGGAAGGCGGAGGTGCACGTCCTGATCGACGATGCGCCGGCCGCCTTCTCGACACTGGCCGCTGCCGGGGTCCGGATCGCCTCCGAGCAGGAGGTGCTGGTTGTCGCGGTGCAGGACCGTCCGGGCATTCTCGGTGAGGTGAGCAGCAAGCTGGGCAGGGCGGGCGTGAACATCACGCTCGCGTACCTCGCGACCGACACCCGGCTGGTCTTCGCGTCCGACGACCTCGCGGCCGCCAAGGCGGCCCTGCCGTAGAGCGCCTGTGCTCAGCCGCTGAGGCCGAAGTCCAGCGAGCCGGTCGGCGTCAACGTCGCGGCGTCTCCCGCGACCACGCCGCTCTCGCCGACGGCATAGACGCGCTCGTCGTCCACGAGGACACGGGCCGACCAGGTGTCGACCGGCAGCGGCATCCGGCCGACCTCTCGCAGGTGCCCGGAGCCGTCGACGGCGACCCCGAGGGCGGCGCTCGCTGTCTGACCGTCCTTGCCGGTCGGGTCGTAGCTCGTGAACGCGAAGCTCGCCGTGCGCCGGTCCGGGTCGTAGGTGAAGGCGCGGGAGTCGTCCAGCGCGGGCGACCACCCGTGACCGAGACGAAGCCGGTCGACCAGCGACGGCTTGCTGAGGTCCGCGATGTCGAACACGGAGACTTGGACCCCGGTGACCTGGCCGTTCTCGTCGGCGTCCTGTCCGAGGCCGAGCAGCTTCCCGTCCCCGAGGGGGTGCAGGTACGTCGAGAAGCCGGGCACCTTGAGCTCACCGAGGACCCGCGGGGTTCCCGAGAGGTCGAGCAGGTACAGCGGGTCGGTCTGTCGGAAGGTGACGACTGCAGCGACGTCACCGAAGTACCGGACGGCGCGGATCTGCTCGGTCCTGCCGAGGCCCTCGACCCGGCCGGTCTCGACCAGCCGGCCGTCACGCTCCGCCAGCTTGACCAGCATCGAGGACGTGTTGCCGGCCCGCTCGCTGTCCCACGGTGGCTGCCGGGTGGTCGCGACGCGCAGTGCCCCCTCGTGGCTGGACAGCGCCCACCGGCCGAGGACGTAGCCAGGCACCGATCCGCTGCCCAGGTAGCGCGTCTCGGTCCCTGACGAGATGTCGAAGCCGTGCAGCTCGGTGCTCACCTCGTCGGTCGCCGCGACCCTGCTGCTGCTGGCCCGCGCCATGGGCATGAACGGCCCGACGGTGCCCCAACGGCTGGTGGCGACGTAGAGCCGGTCCGACGACGCGTAGACGAGGTCCCCGTCGGTGGTCACTGCCGTGCTGTCCGTGGCGGCGAGGCCGTCGGCGGGTCGCATCGTGGTGACCATCAGGGTGCTCACGCCGTGCGGCGACTGCGCGTGGTACGTGCGGCGACAGTCGACCGCGCTGCCCTCCTGCTGCACGGTCCCGTCCGCGGCGGTGCGCCGGACCTGCGGGACGACGTCGCGGAGGGTGATGTCGGCCGCCCGGAGCTGGTTCTCGGTCAGCGCCAGCCGCTCCTCGGTGGGGGAGGGGCCGCGTGGGTAGACCACTGGTGGTTGCGGCCGCGTCGTCGTCACCAGCCGTACGGTCCCGTCGTGCAGTCGGGCGCTGACGTACTGCGCGTCGTAGGTCGCCGTCTCGAGCAGCCGCGGCTGGTCACCGGAGACGTCGAGCAGCAGGACCCGGGTCGTGGGCGTTCCAGGCTGGAAGATCATCGAGCGGTCATCCGTGGTGGCGGAGGCCGTGCCCGACGTCGAGGCGGACGCGGGATCCGGT
>DASVED010000249.1:0-3066 GCA_036380775.1 Actinomycetes bacterium | reverse complement strand
GAACCACCGGGACAGCAGGCGGGTGAACGCCTCCGCGGCGATGTCCTGCGCCGCGTCGCGGTCTCCCACCAGCGCGGCGCACCAGCCGGCAAGCGGTGCGTAGTGCAGGTTCCACAGCACCCGGGCGGCCTCGTCACGGGTGAGTGCGGCTGCGGCCGCACCCTGGGTTCCGGCGGTCATCGCCACACCGGCCATCTCGCACCCACCCGTCCCAAGGACACCAGGTCGAGCACAAGGACGTCGGCAGCGCCCGGCCGGTTCGGTCGCCTGGCCGGGAAATTGATGGAGCCGGCCCGCCGGGGCCGGTCACCCGTCTCCACCCCGCCGAGCGTAGGCCCGGGCAGGTACGCTCGGGGCACTAACCCGACATGACGGTGCGGCGGCGTGGCTGCTGACCCGGTGTCACACCGGTGTGCGTGAAGGAGACCCGTGGACGCTGACGAGATCGAGGCAGGGCGAGCTCGCTGGCAGCGCCGCTTCGACGGCTCCCGGCTCCGCGACGCCGACTACACGACGCTGTCCGGTGTCGAGGTCGAGCCGGTCTACGGGCCGCCCGCGGGCGACGACGTGAGCGGCTTCGAGCGCATCGGCTGGCCGGGGGAGTTCCCCTTCACGCGCGGCCTGTACCCGACCGGCTACCGCGGCCGGACCTGGACGATCCGCCAGTTCGCGGGGTTCGGCAACGCGGCGCAGACCAACGAGCGGTACAAGATGATCCTGGCCGCCGGTGGGGGTGGCCTCTCGGTGGCCTTCGACATGCCGACCCTGATGGGCCGCGACTCCGACGACGTGCAGTCGCTCGGCGAGGTGGGTCACTGCGGGGTGGCGATCGACTCCGCCGTCGACATGGAGGTCCTGTTCTCCGACATCGCCCTCGGCGACGTCACGACGTCGATGACGATCAGCGGTCCGGCCGTCCCCGTCTTCTGCATGTACCTCGTGGCCGCCGAGCGCCAGGGAGTTGATACAGGTCGACTCAATGGAACCCTGCAGACGGACATCTTCAAGGAGTACATCGCGCAGAAGGAGTGGCTGTTCCCGCCGGAGCCCCATCTGCGGCTGATCGGCGACCTGATGGAGTACTGCGTCGAGCGCATCCCGGCGTACAAGCCCCTCTCGGTATCGGGCTACCACATCCGTGAGGCCGGCTCGACGGCGGCACAAGAGCTCGCCTTCACCCTCGCCGACGGGTTCGGCTACGTCGAGCTCGGGCAGTCGCGGGGCCTCGACGTCGACCTGTTCGCCCCCGGCCTGTCGTTCTTCTTCGACTCGCACCTCGACTTCTTCGAGGAGATCGCAAAGTTCCGAGCGGCCCGGCGGATCTGGGCCCGGTGGCTGCGCGACGTCTACGGCGCCAAGACGGAGAAGGCGCAGTGGCTGCGGTTCCACACCCAGACCGCCGGCGTGTCCCTGACCGCGCAGCAGCCCGACAACAACATCGTGCGCACCGCGGTCGAGGCGCTGGCCGCCGTCCTCGGCGGCACGAACTCGCTGCACACCAACGCCCTGGATGAGGTGCTGGCGCTGCCGAGCGAGAAGGCCGCCGAGATCGCGCTGCGTACCCAGCAGGTGATCATGGAGGAGACCGGCGTCGTCAACGTCGCCGACCCGCTCGGCGGCTCGTGGTACGTCGAGGCCCTGACCGACCGGATCGAGGCCGAGGCGGAGGCGATCTTCGCCCGGATCCGGGAGATGGGCAGCGACGGCACGATCACGTCGGGCCTGCTCCGCGGCATCGAGGACGGATGGTTCATGTCCGAGATCGCCGAGGCGGCGTTCACCTACCAGGTCGCCCTCGAGAAGGGCGACAAGAAGATCGTCGGCGTCAACTGCCACACCAACACGGTCGAGGAGCCGCTGGAGATCCTCCGGGTCTCCCACGAGGTCGAGCGTGAGCAGAACCGGATCCTCGCCGCCCGCCGCGCCGACCGGGACCGTGCGGAGATCGACACGGCTCTGGCGCGGATGGTCGACGTGGCGCGCACCGACGGGAACATCGTGCCGGCCATGCTCGACGCCGTCCGGGCGGAGGCGACCCTCGGAGAGATCTGTGACGCGCTGCGGGCCGAGTGGGGCGACTACCGGGAGCCGGCGCGCTTCTGAGCGGATCTACCCTGGACGCATGACGCAGCCCTCGTTCAACCCCCACGGCGCCGTCGACCTCGCGGGTCTCGCCTCTCGTCCGGCGCCCGGACCGGTGGGCGCAGACCGCACCGACGACAGCACCGGCGGTGTCGTGGTCGACGTCTCCGAAGCCGACTTCCAGCCGGTGGTCGTCGAGCAGTCGATGACCGTGCCGGTTGTCATCGACTTCTGGGCCGACTGGTGCGGGCCGTGCAAGCAGCTCAGCCCTGTCCTGGAGCGACTTGCCGAGGCCGACGGGGGTCGCTGGCTGCTCGCGAAGGTGGACGTCGACGCCAACCCCCGGCTGGGGCAAGCGTTCCAGGTCCAGGGGATCCCGGCGGTGTTCGCGGTGGTCAAGGGACAGCCGATCCCGCTCTTCCAGGGGGCGTTGCCCGAGGCCCAGGTCCGGCAATACCTCGACGAGCTGCTGCGGGTGGCCGAGGAGAACGGCGTGACCGGTCGCGTCGCGGCGCGCGACCCGGAGCCGGAGAACGACCAGGAGCCGGCCGCCGACCAGCGCTACGACGAGGCGTACGACGCCATCGAGCGAGGCGACCTCGAGGCAGCGGCCGCTGCCTATCGCTCTTTGCTCGACGAGTCGCCCGACGACGCGGACGCGCGCGCCGGGCTGGGCCAGGTGGAGCTTCTGCGGCGCACGCAGGGTGTCGACGACACGGCTGCCCGACAGGCGGCGGCAGAACGCCCGGACGACGTGGGCGCCCAGACCGTGGTCGCCGACCTCGATCTGCTCGGCGGACATGTCGAGGATGCTTTCGACCGGCTGGTGGAGCTGGTCCGGCGCAGCTCGGGGGAGGAGCGGGACCAGGCGCGTACCCACCTGGTGGAGCTGTTCGACCTCGTGGGAAACGCCGACGCACGGGTCCTGCGGTCCCGCACGGCGCTCGCCAACGCGCTGTTCTGACCCGCCCCCCGCCCCTGCCG
>DASVED010000248.1:0-10848 GCA_036380775.1 Actinomycetes bacterium | reverse complement strand
GACCAGGGTGACACCGACGCCGATGACCATCGACCACACGGCGGTGCGCGGCAGGAAGACCAGCGAGCCGGTCTCGATCTCCAGGCCGAAGGCGGCGAAGGCTGCCTTGAGGCCCAAGGCGATGAGCACGCCGGCACCCATGCCGATGAGGCCGCCCAGCAGCCCGACGACGAGTGCCTCCCCGAGCACCGAGCGGGTGACCTGCCTGCGGCTGGCGCCCAGGGCGCGCAGGAGCGCGAGCTCCCGGGTGCGCTGCGCCACCAGCATCGAGAAGGTGTTGAGGATCATGAAGGTGCCGACGAAGAGCGCGACGCCGGCGAAGACCAGCAGGATGATGTTGAAGAACTGCAGGCCGTCCTCGATCGCGCCCGCGGTCTGCTCGGTCTGCTGCTTCTGGGTGCGGACGACGACGTCGGACCCCAGCACCTCGCGCACGCGGTCGCGCAGCACCGCGTCGGAGACGCCGTCGTCCGCGGCGACGGACACGGAGGTGAAGGTGTCCGGCTCCTGCATGAGCAGGTCCTGGGCCGTCGCGGTGTCGAACGCCGTCAGCGTCGCGCCCGCTAACCCGCCCGAGCTGCCGAAGCGGAAGACGCCGACGAGCTCGGCCGTCGTGGGGGCGCCGGGAGTGAGGAGCTTCACCTCGTCACCGATCGCGTAGCCGGACTTCTCGAACGAGGCGGAGTCGATGGCGATCTGGCCCGGCCCGCGCGGCGCCCTGCCCTCGGAGATGGACAGGACGGTGAAGTCCGGGTCGTCGGTCCAGTTGACGCCGATGCCCGGTGCGCCACCGGTGCCCATGACGTCACCGTCCGTGTCGACGATCTGCACGCCCTCGACGGAGACGTCGCCGATCGCCGAGTGAACGCCGTCGACGCCGCGGACGGTGTCGAGGGTGCTGGCCGGCAAGGTCGCCGTGCTCACCGTGCCGGTGAAGCCCGCGTCGAACTCGGTCTTCGGTGCCACGGTCACGTCGGCCGTGACGGACTCGAAGAGGTCCCGGAAGGTCTTGCCGATGGTGTCGGTGAACACGAAGGAGCCCGCGACAAAGGAGACGCCGAGGATCACCGCCACAGCCGAGAGCAGGAGACGCAGCTTGTGCGACAGCACGTTGCGCAGTGTTGCCTTGAGCACGTCAGGCGCCTTCCTCGTGCCCGGTGCGAGGCTGGGCGCCGATGGTGCCGTCGTTGACGTGCGGTCGCGAGCCCGGGAGCGTCACCTCGCGGGGGTGCGCGTCGATCGGTGCCCCGGTGGCGTCGAACTGCTTCATCCGCTCGAGGACGCGGTCTGCGGTGGGGTCGGCCATCTCGTCGACGATGTGGCCGTCGGCCAGGAAGATGACGCGGTCCGCGTAGCCGGCGGCCGCCGGGTCGTGCGTGACGATCATCATCGTCTGGCCCATCTCGCGGACCGAGGTGCGCAGGAAGTCGAGGATCTCCGCGCCGGCACGCGAGTCCAGGTTGCCGGTCGGCTCGTCGGCGAAGACCACCTCGGGCCGGCCGGCGAGGGCGCGCGCAACAGCGACGCGTTGCTGCTGGCCGCCGGAGAGCTCGCTGGGTCGGTGGTGCAGCCGGTCACCCAGGCCCACTGTCGAGATGACCGAGTCCAGCCAGTCCTTCTCCGGCTTGCGCCCGGCGATGTCCATCGGCAGTGTGATGTTCTCCAGGGCGTTGAGCGTCGGGACCAGGTTGTAGGCCTGGAAGATGAATCCGAGGCTGTCCCGGCGCAGGCGGGTGAGCCGCTTGTCGTCGAGCCCGGTGAGGTCCACGTCGCCGATGAAGGTGGAACCCGACGTCGCCGTGTCCAGGCCGGCCATGCAGTGCATCAGGGTCGACTTGCCGGAGCCCGACGGGCCCATGATCGCCGTGAAGCGTCCGCGCTCGAACGCGCAGCTCACGGAGTCGAGGGCCACGACTCGGGTGTCGCCCTCGCCGTAGACCTTGGTCAGGTCCACGGCTCGGGCCGCGGCGCTCGCCGTAGCGGCGGCAGGGACGGACGGGGACGTGCTGGTCACGGTGTCTCCTCACGGGGGGATCTGTCCTGATCACCGTAGACAGCGGGTGTGACGGCAACCACCGCATTCGGGGAGAAGCAGGCGTGTTCTCCGGCACAACTCAGGGTGACCCTGAGGCGACGTCTCCGGACGACGGGATGCGACGCGACGCCCCCGAAACGGTTGCGCCGGAAAGCGTTCCGGGCGTTCAGATCTCGTCGGCCGGTGTGTGGGGGGACGGCCGCTCGTCGGCCGCGCGGGCCTGCGGGACGATCGGGACGGGGAGCAGCGGCAGATCGGGCGGGGTGCCGCCGAAGGCGGGGCACAGTGCCTGGTGGTCGCACCAGTCGCAGAGCCGGCTCGGGCTGGGCCGCCAGTCGCCGCGCTCGGTGGCGCGCTGGATCGCAGCCCAGATCGCCTCCAGCTTGCGCTCGGTGGCGAGCAGGTCGGCCTCGTCGGGCTCGTAGCGCAGCACCTCGCCGCTGCCGAGGTAGAGCAGCTGGAGGAGCCGGGGCACCTCGCCGCGCAGCCGCCACAGCACCAGCGCGTAGAACTTCATCTGGAACATCGCCTTGGCCTCGAAGCCCTCGCGGGGCGCCCGGCCCGTCTTGTAGTCCACCACCCGGACGGCGCCGGTCGGCGCCACGTCCACCCGGTCGACGTAGCCGCGCAGCCGCAGCCCGGACACCAGGTCGTGCTCCACGAACATCTCGCGCTCGGCCGGCTCGAGCCGGGTCGGGTCCTCGAGCTCGAAGTATGCGTCGAGCAGCCCCCTGGCCGACTGGAGCCACTCGTCCAGGCCGGCGTCCTCGTCGAACAGCTCGGCCAGCTCGGGCTCGGCCTCGAGCAGCCGCTCCCACTCGGGGCCGACCAGGTCGTGCGCCTGCGCGGGCGTGCGCTGACCCGCCGGGAGGTCGAACAACCGCTCCAGGACGGAGTGGACCACCGTGCCCCGGGTGGCCGCCGGACTCGGCCGCTCGGGCAGCCGGTCGATGACCCGGAAGCGGTAGAGCAGAGGGCAGTTCATGAAGTCGCTGGCGCGCGAGGGCGACAGAGACGCCGGCGCGCGAGGAACATCTGCGACATCGACGGCATCGACCGCCTCGACGGCCTTCGCCGCCCCGGTCTCCACCGCCTCTGCGCTCATGTCCTGCACCCTACGGGCGACCCCGGACACGACGGCTCAGACACGACGGCCCCGCTCAGACACGACGGCTCCGCTCAGCGGCGACCACCTAGGATTCCGGTGTGGACCACGACCCCGCCGATCGGCGGTCGGCCGGGGCGGGCGCCGGTCGGCCCTCCGACGGCCGGATCGTCATCGCCCGCCCCTTCGGCGTGCCGGTGGACGTCACGCCGACGTGGTTCCTGGTCGCCGCCTTGATCACGTACGGCTTCGCGCCCACCGTCGAGCGCGAGGTCCCGGGGCTCGGCGACTGGCGCTATGCGGTGTCCCTCGCCTTCGCCCTCCTGCTGTACCTGTCCGTCCTGGTGCACGAGCTGAGCCACACGCTGGTCGCCCTGCAGGCCGGGCTGCCGGTCCGCCGGATCAGCCTGCACCTGCTGGGCGGCGTGTCCGAGATCGAGGAACCCGCCAAGACGCCCGGCCGCGAGGCCGGCATCGCGGTCGCCGGCCCCCTCGTCTCGCTGTTGATCTCCGCGGCGGCGTTCGGCGCCGTCGAGCTGCTGGAGCCGCAGACGGTCGGGTGGCTGCTCACCGGGGCGCTGATGGTGAGCAACCTCGTCGTGGGGGTGTTCAACCTGCTGCCCGGGCTGCCTCTGGACGGCGGTCGCGTGCTCTCCGCGGCGGTGTGGCGGGCTACCGGGCGCCGTCACCTCGGCACCACGGTCGCCGCCTGGCTGGGGCGTGGCGTCGCGGTCGTCGTCCTCGTGCTCCCGTTCGTCGTCTCAGCGGCCACCGGCGACGAGGTCGACCTGATCGACGTGGTCTGGGGTGCGCTGCTCGGGGCGTTCATCTGGGTCGGCGCCAGCCAGTCGCTGCGCTACGCGGGGCTGCAGTCCCGGCTGCCCGGCATCACCGCCCGCCGACTGACCCGGCGGGCGATCCCGGTGCCCGCGACGCTGCCCCTGTCCGAGGCGCTGCGCAAGGCGCACGAGTCCGGCGCCCGCGGCCTGGTCGTCGTGTCCTCCGGCGGGGACCCGTTGGGGTTGGTGGTCGAGTCGGCGGTCCGGGCCACGCCGGTCGAGCGGCGGCCATGGGTGCCGGTCGGCGACCTGTCCCGCCGGCTCGAGCCGGGCCATCAGGTCACGGCCGACCTGGAGGGCGAGGAGCTCCTCCAGGCGCTGACCAGCAGACCGGCCAGCGAGTACCTCGTCGTCGAGGCGAACGGCGACATCTACGGCGTGCTTGCGACCGCGGACGTCGAGCGTGCCCTGGTCGGGGCCGGCCGCTCGTCCTGACGGACCTAGACTTCCGGCCCGTGCCCGACCCCACGGATCCAGCCGATCCAGCACTCGCGAGCCCACGGGCCCAGCCTGCAGAGTCGCCCACCGGCGCCGCGCACCGTCGCGGACCCCTCACGGCGGGCGACCGGGTGCAGCTGACCGACCCCAAGGGCCGGATGCACACGATCACCCTGGTGGCGGGCAAGGAGTTCTTCACGCACAAGGGCTCGCTGGCGCACGACGACCTGATCGGGCGCCCGGAGGGCACCACGATCACGACGACCGGCGGGGTGACCTACCTGGCGCTGCGGCCGCTGCTCGCCGACTACGTGCTCTCGATGCCTCGCGGGGCTGCTGTCGTCTACCCGAAGGACGCCGGCCAGGTCGTTCACATGGCCGACATCTTCCCGGGGGCCAGAGTGGTCGAGGCGGGCGTCGGGTCCGGTGCGCTCACCATGTCGCTCCTGCGCGCCGTCGGCGACCACGGTCGCGTCTCGTCGTACGAGCGACGGCAGGACTTCGCCGACATCGCCCGGGACAACGTGGAGTCGTTCTTCGGCGGCCCGCACCCGGCCTGGCGGCTCTCGGTGGGAGACCTCGCCACGACGCTGGACGAGACCGACGTGGATCGGGTGGTGCTCGACATGCTCGCGCCGTGGGACTGCCTCGACGCGGTCTCCGGCGCCATGGTCCCCGGCGGGGTCCTGATCTGCTACGTCGCCACGGCGACCCAGCTGTCCCGAACCGCCGAGGCCATCCGCGAGCACGGCACCTTCACCGAGCCCAGCGCCTGGGAGTCCCTGGTGCGCGGCTGGCACCTCGAGGGCCTCGCCGTGCGCCCGGAGCACCGGATGGTCGGGCACACCGGATTCCTCCTGACGACCCGCAGGCTGGCCGCCGGGGTCGCGCCACCGCTGCGCCGTCGTCGCCCGGCGAAGGGTGCGTATGGGGAGAACTCGGCCGAGCCTGCCTGACGCCGGGTCCGGCTCTGGGCCGATCGGGGCCGGGAGGCCTCCGAATGAGTCTCAGCGACACGCGCCGGTGCAGGTCCACACCGGACCTGCCGAAGGTAGGTTGTCGGGAGTACGGCTCCCGTCGAGGGAGTGCCCCCAAGGGGAGGTGACGCCGTGTCTTCCACGGACCGTCCGACCGACGACGGCAAGCGCCGCTCGTCCCGACGCGACGACGCGCTGGACCCGCAGGTCAGTGCGCTGCAGGACGAGGTCGAGGCCTTGCGCCAGCGGCTCACGGAGTCGCCACGTCACCTGCGTGCGCTCGAGGAGCGGGTCGCCGACCTGCAGACGAGCCTGGGTGCCGTCACCACCCAGAACGAACGCCTGGTGATGACCCTCAAGGAGGCCCGCGACCAGATCGTGACCCTCAAGGAGGAGGTCGACCGGCTGGCTCAGCCGCCGGCCGGGTTCGGGGTGTTCCTCCAGCGCAACGAGGACGACACGGTCGACATCTTCACCGGTGGCCGCAAGCTGCGGGTGGCCGTCAGCCCCGGCATCGAGCTCGACGACCTGGTGCGCGGCCAGGAGGTCATGCTCAACGAGGCGATGAACGTGGTGGCCGCCCTGCACTTCGAGAGCATCGGCGAGGTCGTCATGCTCAAGGAGGTGCTCGCCGACGGCGAGCGCGCGCTCGTCGTCGGGCACACCGACGACGAGAAGGTCGTCCGGCTGGCCGAGCCGCTGCGCCTCGAGCACCTGCGGGTGGGGGAGTCGCTGCTGCTCGAGCCGAGGTCCGGCTACGTGTACGAGCGCGTCCCGAAGTCCGAGGTCGAGGAGCTCGTCCTCGAAGAGGTCCCGGACATCGACTACACGCTGATCGGCGGTCTGGCCGCGCAGATCGAGATGATCCGCGACGCGGTCGAGCTGCCGTACCTCCACCCCGAGCTGTTCACCGAGCACCAGCTGCGGCCGCCGAAGGGCGTCCTGCTCTACGGCCCGCCCGGCTGCGGCAAGACGCTGATCGCCAAGGCCGTCGCCAACTCGTTGGCGAAGAAGGTGGCGGAGGTGACGGGCAAGCCCGAGGGCCGCTCGTTCTTCCTGAACATCAAGGGCCCCGAGCTGCTCAACAAGTACGTCGGTGAGACCGAGCGGCACATCCGCCTGGTGTTCTCCCGGGCTCGCGAGAAGGCGTCCGAAGGCACGCCGGTGATCGTGTTCTTCGACGAGATGGACTCGCTGTTCCGCACCCGCGGTTCTGGCGTCTCCTCCGACGTGGAGAACACGATCGTCCCGCAGCTGCTGTCCGAGATCGACGGCGTCGAGGGACTCGAGAACGTCCTGGTCATCGGCGCGTCGAACCGCGAGGACATGATCGACCCCGCGATCCTGCGTCCGGGCCGGCTCGACGTGAAGATAAAGATCGAGCGGCCCGACGCCGAGTCGGCGCGTGACATCTTCTCGAAGTACATCAAGGCCGAGCTGCCGCTGCACGAGGAGGATCTCCGCGAGAACGGCAACAACCGCGACGCCACCGTGTCGGCGATGATCCAGCGCACGGTCGAGCGGATGTACTCCGAGCTCGAGGAGAACCGCTTCCTCGAGGTGACCTACGCCAACGGCGACAAGGAGGTCCTGTACTTCAAGGACTTCAACTCCGGCGCCATGATCCAGAACATCGTCGACCGGGCGAAGAAGATGGCCATCAAGGACTTCCTCGAGCTCGGCCAGAAGGGCATCCGGATCTCCCACCTGCTCGCCGCCTGCGTCGACGAGTTCAAGGAGAACGAGGACCTGCCCAACACGACCAACCCCGACGACTGGGCGCGCATCTCCGGCAAGAAGGGCGAGCGCATCGTCTACATCCGCACGCTCATCCAGGGCAAGCAGGGCACCGAGGCCGGCCGCAGCATCGACACCGTCGCCAACACCGGCCAGTACCTGTAAGCCCCACGTCGCTGATCCAGGTGACGGCGCGGCCCCTCCAGGGGCGCCGGCGTCACCTGGATCACCGCTGGGGGCGTCGGGGGTTAGGCGAGGCGGCCGTCGGCGAGCAGCGTCTCGACCAGCTGGCGGCCGTCCGGCACGAACGGCCAGTCCGGGTCGGCGAGCTGCGCCCGGAGCTCGGCGACGGTCATCCAGGTGCCCCAGGCGACCTCCTCCGGCTGGTGGGTCACCGGCCCGTCGTACGTCGTCAGGAAGACGTGGCAGAGATGCCGCGTCGACCTGTCCTCGTACCAACCGACGAAGAGCGGCTCGAGTGCGACGCCGTGGACCCCGAGCTCCTCGGCCAGCTCGCGGGCCGCCGCCGGCTCCGCAGTCTCGCCGGCCAGCATGCAGCCCGCCGAGAAGCAGTCGTGCATGCCCGGGAAGACGTCCTTCGTGTCGGTGCGACGGTGCACGTAGACCCGACCGGCTGGGTCCCGCAGCAGCACGGCGACGACCAGGTGCGGCAGGTTGTCCCTCCGCATGACCGACCTCGGCGCGGATCCCACGACCTGCCCGTCCCGGTCGACGATCGCGACCTGCTCCTCGCGATCCGCCGTCACGAGCGCCGATCCTGCCACCCGCGCGCGTAGGCTCTGAACCCATGAGCGTCTGGCGGGTGATGGGGACCGAGACCGAGTACGGCATATCGGTGCCCGGCAACCCCGGGGCGAACGCGATGCTGATCTCCAGCCAGGTCGTCAACGCCTACGCGCAGCCGTCGACCCAGAGCCGGTCGCGGCGGACCCGCTGGGACTTCGAGGAGGAGAGCCCGCTGCGCGACGCGCGCGGCTTCGACCTGGCCCGGGAGATCGCCGACGCCTCGCAGCTCACCGACGAGGACGTCGGCCTGGCCAACATCATCCTGACCAACGGCGCGCGATTCTACGTCGACCACGCGCACCCGGAGTACAGCTCGCCCGAGACCACGAACCCGCGGGACGCCCTGATCTGGGACCGCGCCGGCGAGCGGATCATGGCCGAGGCGAGCCGGCGGGCCGCGATGCTGCCCAACACGCCGCCGATCAACCTGTACAAGAACAACACCGACAACAAGGGCGCCTCCTACGGCACCCACGAGAACTACCTGATGCGACGGGAGACACCGTTCGGCGAGATCGTCCGGCACCTCACGCCGTTCTTCGTCTCCCGGCAGGTCGTGTGCGGCTCCGGCCGGGTCGGCATCGGCCAGGACGGTCGCGGCGACGGCTTCCAGATCTCCCAGCGCGCCGACTACTTCGAGGTCGAGGTCGGGCTCGAGACCACGCTGAAGCGACCGATCATCAACACCCGCGACGAGCCGCACGCGGTGGCCGAGAAGTACCGCCGGCTGCACGTCATCATCGGCGACGCCAACCTGGCCGAGGTCTCGACCTACCTCAAGCTCGGCAGCACGTCGCTGGTGCTCGCGATGATCGAGGACGGCTTCCTGTCGGTGGACCTGACGGTCGAGCGTCCGGTCGCCACCCTGCACGCCGTGTCGCACGACCCGACGCTGCGCGAGCTCGTCACGTTGCGCTCCGGCCGCACGCTGACGGCCGTGCAGCTGCAGATGGAGTACGCCGAGCAGGCGCGAAAGTACGTCGAGGACCGCTACGGCGCCGACGCCGACCCGGTGACGGCCGACGTCCTGGACCGCTGGGAGTCGGTTCTCACCCGGCTGGAGTCCGACCCGATGTCGCTGGCCCGGGAGCTCGACTGGGTGGCCAAGCTGACGATCCTGGAGGGCTACCGCGCCCGCGACGGCCTGGACTGGGGTTCGTCCCGCCTCGAGGCCGTGGACCTGCAGTACTCCGACGTCCGGCCGGACAAGGGCCTGTTCAACCGGCTCTCGGCAGGTGGGCGCTTCGACCGGATCGTCACCGACGCCGAGGTGTCCCGCGCGGTGACCGAGCCGCCGGCCGACACCCGCGCCTACTTCCGCGGCCGATGCCTGGGCAAGTACCCCGAGGAGGTGGCCGCCGCGTCGTGGGACTCGGTCATCTTCGACCTGCCCGGGCGCGACTCGCTGCAGCGGGTGCCGACGCTGGAGCCGTTGCGGGGCACCAAGGAGCACGTGGGCGACCTGATCGACCGCTGCGACACCGCGGAGGAGCTCGTCCGGGCCATCACCGGCGGGTGACCGGGATTGTTCGACGCTCCGGGTCGAGCCTGACCGCGAGCACCGGGCAGGCGTCGCGGGCCCGCAGCGCGCTGCGGCGGAGATCCTCGGGCACCGGACCGTCCGCGACGACCGGGTAGCCCCACTCGTCGAGCGACACCAGCTCCGGGAGCAGCTCGGCGCACATCCCGTGCGCCCGGCACCGGGTCCAGTCGACGACCAGCCTCATCGCCAGACCTCCGCACCGGCCACCGGGTGGTGCGGCGGCAGCGGCGCCACCGGCGAGGCCGCCAGGTCGGGGCAGCGACCGGCGCGCGCGTGCGCGGCGAGGTGCTCGTCGAACACCCGGACCGCGGAGAGGGCCAGCCTGGCGGTGCCGTCCGGGTGGTGGCAGGCACCGCGCCCGCTGACCAGGTCGGCCCGCCGGCGCAGCCTGGCCAGGGCAGCGGGACCCTCCCGGCCGGTGACCAGGGCGGTGACGTCCGCCGCGAGCGCCGGCAGCCCGTTGACGCACGGACCGCACTGGCCGGCCGACTCGGCGGCCAGCCAGCCGACCAGCCGCTCGGTCTCGGCGAGGGGGCAGCGCGTGGCGGGGAAGGCCAGCACCAGCCCGACGCCGAGGTCCACGCCGAGCGGCCCGAGGTCGGCCCGGCTCAGCCGGGCGGACCGGGCGGCCTCGTGGGACAGCCAGGTGCCGCCGTACCCACCGAGGAGCAGCGCGGACAGGGCCTCGGTGGCCCCACCGGCCCGCTCCAGCACGTCGACGAGCGGCGTGCCGACCTCGACCTCGACGACGCCCGGCCGGCGGACCGCGCCGCGCACGGTGGCGAGCATCGTCCCCGGCTCGTCGGCGGTGCCCGCGGACCGGAACCAGTCCGGGCCGTGCCGGGCGACGAGGGCGACGTGGGCGAACGTCTCGGCGTTGGCCAGCAGGGTGGGCCGGCCGCGCACGCCGCGCTCGGCGGTCCGGTGCGGCGACATCGTGGGCAGCGCCGGGCCACCGGAGAGGTGGTGCACGACCGCCGACGCCTCACCCGCGACGTAGCGGTCGGGACCGGCGACGACCCGTGGACGCCGCGGTCCGAGCCCCGCCGCTCGCCGCTCGGCCAGGGCCGCGGCCAGGGACTCGCGGGCGGCGACCGCACCCCGGTGGACCCAGAGCACGACGTCGCGGGCACCGACGGCCTGCGCCGCCGCCTCCGCGCCGTCCAGGACGAGCTGCGGGGCCCGCTCGGCCAGGCAGGCGTCCTTCTCCGAGGCCGGCTCGCTCTCGGCCGCGTTCACCACGACGACCGAGCGGCCCGTAGACGCCGCAACCGTGCGCATCTTGGTGGCAAGCGGGAAGGCGGCACCGCCGCGGCCGGTCAGCCCGCTGCGGGCGACGCCGCCGATCAGGTCGGCCGACCGGGGGA
>DASVED010000247.1:0-7906 GCA_036380775.1 Actinomycetes bacterium | reverse complement strand
CGAGGAAGGATGCCACCAGGCGGACGAGCAGGCTGCGCCGCCAGGTGTGGCGGCGTTGCCCTCTCATCGATCTTCCTGAGTGAGGGACGACATGTCGAAGTCGGCGGCGGCCGGTGTGTAGTCCCGTCCGAACCAGTGCCGCGACATGCGCGCCAGGACCCCACGTCGGTGAAGGTCGACGACCGCGGCATCGACGCGGCGGACGAACGACGTGACGTCGAGGTCACTCCCGCGGTCGACCCACCCGGTGGCGAGCTCCACGAAGAGCGGCCCGTCTATTCGGCGCAGCCGGGCGCCGTCATGGACCGCCCGGTCGCCCACCTGCTCGGAGCACAGGAACGCGTCCAGCTCGCCTCGCTCGGTGGCGGCCAAGCCCGGCGCTTCGACGGCGTAGGTCACGACCTTCGCGTCGACGACGCGGTAGATGCCGCTGAAGCCGGGGACGTTCAACCGGCCGCGCAGGTAGGACTCGTGGCTGCAGCTGGCGCAGGCGCCGACGCGGGCGCCGGTGAGGTCCTCCGGTGTGCGCACGGTCGAGGACTCCGGCACATAGAGATGGGCCGGCAGGGCGTAGTAGGGCTGGGTGACGTGGAGCTTGGCGAGCCGGTCTGCCTCGATGGCGCCCGAGCCGAATGACAGGTCCCACCGGCCGTCCCACCCACCGGCCGTGATGTCAACCCACGAGGGGCTGACGAAGCAGGGCTCCACGCCGAGTGCCTTCGCGACCGCCTTCCCGGTCGCCGCGTCGAACCCGGACACCTCAGATCCGGTCAGCTGGTCAACTGCGCACCGGCTGCCGCTGGCCCTGCCGGCGCCGTGCACCGCGTAGGACTGGGGGGCGTAGTCGAGGTCGGTCGACAGGACGAGGGTCCCGCGCGCCTCGACCCTGGAAAGCATCTCGTCCGCCGCGGCGGCAGCAGTCGGTGTGTCCGAGCCGTCGGTGCATCCGGCCAGCGCCAGCGCCGCCAGCGCGGTGATCGCGGACCGCCGTGCCCAGGTCGGTCCGGGTGCGGTCAGCTCCACGCGATCACTCGACTGTCTGACCTATGGCGCCCATGTCGAACTGGCCGGCAGCGGTGGCGTAGTCCTTCCCGAAGTACTTCCTCGACAGGGCCGCCAGCGTCCCGTCGGCGTGCAGTCGTTGGATCACCTTGTCGACTCTCGCGACGAACGAGGCTACGGAGAGTCCGGAGGACCGGTCGGCGTAGCCGGTCTTGTAGCTGCGATAGGCCGGTGTCGCGAGCATGCGCAGCGGCAGCCCGGCTGCGATCTGCTCGGCGCCAACCGGCTCGGAGCAGAGGAAGGCGTCGACCGTGCCGTTGGCGGTTGCCTTGAGCCCTGGCACCTCGGTGTCGAACGTGACCACCTCCGGCTGGTCCACCAGGAACTCGATGGGTGGCCCAGGCAGCTCGAGGGTGCCGCGCAGGTAGTCCTCCATGGTGCATCCCGCACACGCCCCGACCCGGTCACCGCTCAGGTCCGCGGGATCCTGGGCGGTCGAGTCGGTGGGCACGAAGAAGTTCGCCGGTGTCGAGTAGTACGGGTGCGTCATGTAGAGGACCTGCATCCGGTCGGCGGCGATCGCGCCGGAGCCGTAGGCGAGGTCCCACCGGTCGCCCCAGTTGCCGGCCGTCACCTCGGTCCAGGACGGCGTCACGAAGCAGGGCTCGACACCCAGCGCCTTGGCGACGCGCTTGGCCGTGTCGGCGTCGTAGCCGGCCATCTCGGGTGCTGTCAGCTCGTTGGCGGCGCACTTCGTCGGGGCCTTCCGCAGGGCACCCTCGACGGCGTAGGACTGCGGCTCGTAGGCGGGGTCGGTGAAAAGGATCAGCGTCCCCCGAGCCTGGACCTGTGCGAGCTTGTCCGTCGAGGGGTCGCCGGAGGCGGACTTGGTTCCTGCGCCGGGCTGCGCCCTCGAAGAGTCTCCCGAGGATCCGCAGGCCGACAGCAGCGCAAGTGCGACCGACAGGCCGAGGAGCACGGAGCATCGCGTCAGCCGTGTCATGGGAGCTCCTGTCTGATCCTGTCGAGGTCGAACTCTGCGGCCGCCGCGACGTAGTCGGTGCCGAACCAGTCCATGGACAGCTGTGTAAGCCTGCCGTCGGCCTGAGCCGTGCTGATGATCCGGTTCACCCTCTTGACGAAGGCCGTCGAGTCAAGGCCAGAGCTCTTGTCGACGAACCCGGACGGGTAGTAGGTGAAGGCAACGCCGGGCAGTGGCCGCAGCTTCGCGCCCTCGTCGACAATCGCCTGGCCGACGGGCCCGGAGCACAAGAAGGCGTCGATGTCGCCCTTGGCGGCGGCCGCCAGCCCCGGACCCTCGGTCTCGAACGCCACAATCTCCGGGGACCGGACGGTGGGCTCGATGGCTACGCCCGGTATTTCGAGCTCACCCCGCAGGTAGAGCTCGTGCGAGCAGCTGGCGCAGACGCCGATCCGCTTGCCGTCGAGGTCCCCCGGCGCGCGAGCCGGCGAGTCCCGTCGGACGAAGTAGTAGTTGGGCACGGCGTAGTACGGCTGGGTCATCCAGAGCCGGGTCATCCGGTCGGTGTTGATCGACCCAGAGCCGTACGCGATGTCCAGTCGGTCACCCCAGTTGCCCGCCGTCACCTCCGTCCACGACGGCCTGACGAAGCACGCCTCGACGCCGAGTGCCGAGGCCAACAGCTTGGTGGTCTCGACGTCGAAGCCGGTGACCTCGGCGGCGGTCATCTGGTCGGCGCCGCAGGCCGTCGTCGACGCTCTGGTGGCACCCTCGACCCGGATCGACTGCGGCGGGTAGTCGAGCTCGGCGTAACCGACCAGCGTGCCGCGGTCCAGGATCTGGGCCAGCTTGTCCGTCCTGGGGTTGCCCTTGCCGCGCTCGGCGGCGGGCTCGGACGCGGGGCTGCCCTCGGCGCACGCCGCCGGGCCGGCGGCCGCCGCCGTGAGCGCTAGCGCCATCAGCACCACACGGACACGCCTGCGAGTCGTCATGTCACACGCTCGGGACCAAGCCGCTGACCTTGATCCGATGCCGGCGGCCGCGGATCTCGAACTCGTCGACGATCACTAGGTCGGGCGGATCGACGTGCAGCGCTGCGCGGGTCGTCTCGGAGAGCAGGACCGAGTAGCCGGTCGCCTTCGTCAGGTCCTCGATCCTCGACGCGGTGTTCGTCGTGTCGCCGATCACGGCGTAGTCGAGCCTCCGCGGGGACCCCACGTTCCCAGACACCACTGGCCCCGAGCACAGCCCAACCCCCATCCGGAAGGGTGCGATGCCCGTCTCGCCCAGCCACCCGTTGAGCGCCTGTAGCTGAGGGCCGACCATCTGACGAGCTGCCTCGAGGGCCTGGTCGGCGTGGTGGGTGGACGGCAGCGGCGCGCCAAAGGCACCCATGACGCCGTCCCCCATGTAGTCGACCAACGTGCCGCCCTGGTCGAGGATCGCGTCGGACATCAGGGTGAGGTAGCGATTGAGGACCCCGATGACGACGTCGACCTCGTGCGCCTCGGCAAAAGTCGTGAACCCTCGGAGGTCGGCGAAGAGGACCGTGGCCTCCAACAGCTCCGCCGGGATCGCGGCCTCGCCGCCGCGCGCCAGCAGCTTGTCGACGATCGACTCGGGGAGGAACCGGGAGAAGACCTGATGGACGTGCTTGCGTTCCACGTCCTGCAGGCGCTTTCGGGTCAGCCCCGCTCTCACGCGGGCGCGCAGGATGACCGGGTCGAAGGGCTTGGGCAGGAAGTCGTCGGCGCCCATCTCGATGCACCTGACCACGCTCGCCGAGTCCTCCACGCTGGAGATCATGAGCACTGGGAGATGCTGCAGCTCCGGGTCCGCCTTCATGTGCTCGAGCACCTCGATGCCGTCCATGATCGGCATCACGATGTCGAGCAGCACCACGTCTGGAGCCTGTTGGCGCAGCTCGTCCACGGCCTCGTGGCCGTTGGTCGCCAGCCGCACCGCGTGTCCGTCGTTCAGCAGGCTGTGCTGCAGCAGCTTGCGGTTCATCGCGTCGTCGTCGACGACGAGGATCTCGCCCACCGTCACGTCGGACCACCCGTTCCCTGCTCAAGAGGGACCCCGCGCCCGGCTGATGGTGGATCCGTCACGGAGCGACGTTCGCACGGTAATCGCGCGGACGGTCCCTGGACGGGGCTTTCTCGTACTGCCGGGCCGGGATGCCGCGCCTGTCCCCGCGTGCGGCAAAATTCGGATATCCACCGATGTGCCATGGGATCTCGCGCAGCCGGCAGCCGCGATGCCAAGGTGGGGCCATGGCCGACGAGGACGAGGCGCTGCACGTCGTCCACCCGGACGAGCTGGTGGCCGCCGACCCGACTACCGGGATGCGGCGGCAGCGGGCCTTCGAGGTCCCCGGACTCTGGGCGGGCGTGGTGGACACCGACCCCGGCGCGGCCTCCGGCTGGCACCATCACGGCGAGCACGAGTCGAGCCTCTATATCGTCGCGGGCACGATGCGGCTCGAGTTCGGGCCGGGCGGTAACTCGGCCGTCGAGGCGCAGGCAGGGGACTTCGTGCACGTGCCCGCTGGCACCGTGCACCGGGAGAGCAACCCGGGGGACGGGGTGAGCCGCGCGGTCATCGCGCGGGCCGGTGAGGGCGCGCCGACCGTCAACGTCGACGGGCCGGACCCGGCCTGACGGTCACTGCGAGACCAGCCACGTCACCCGCTGCATCGTCGTCGCGTAGTGGCCGGCGACGAGTAGCCCGAGCACGACGCCGAAGGCCGTCTCGCCGGTCCAGGTGACAGCCACGGCGCCGCCGAGGAGGACGACGAGTTCTATGACGAGTCGTACGGTGCCCGGCACCCGCACCGGCGCCTCGTTGTCACCGCCCGAGTCACCGTCCACCCGGAAGGTGCCCCACGCCCCGGCGGCCACCGACACCAGGACTAACGCCAGCAGCCATCGCAACAAGCCGTTCCAGGCGTCGCCGGCCAGCTCCCATCCCGTCATGCCCCAGGCGACCAGGGCGGCGATCTCCAGGACGAAGCGCAGGCCAAGCTGCCAGGGCGGAACCGCCGGCACCTCCGGCTTCCCCGGCATCACGAGGCTCCCGCAGGTCGTTGCGCCGTCAGGGCCCCGATGACGAGGTCGAGGGCGGCGCTGAACGACGCGTCGACCGGGTCGGCGAGGCCGAAGCCGCCGCCGTTCTCCAGGTCGACGAAGCCGTGCAGCATCGCGCGCAAGGAGCGGATCAGGTCGATGTGCTGGGCCGGTGGGACGCCGAGGTCGGCGAGGACTGCGGCCACGACAGCGACCGGTTCGCCGGCAGTTGCTGCGCCGTCGGGGTCGTTGTCGGGTCTGGGCACCGGGAGCAAGCAGGCGTAGAGCCCGGGGTGCTCCGTGGCGAACCCGCGGTACGCGTGACCGATGGCTCGCATCGCTGCCGCTGGGTCGTGCTCGGCCTCGGCGGCGTCGCGCATCCGCTCTCCGAGCTGCCGGCTCGCGGCCAGGGAGAGATCGCGTCGCAGCCCCCCGAGGCCGTCGACGTGGGCGTAGAGCGAGGGAGCCTTGACACCGAGCGTGCCGGCCACCGTCGCCAGGGTCATCGCGCCCAGCCCGTCGCGGTCCGCCACGACGGCTGCCGCGTCGACGACCTGCGCCTTGGTGACGCCGACCTTGCGTGCCACGCCGGCGTCAGGCCGCCGCGTGGTGGTCGGTGATGCGCCGAGCCAGGGCTTCGTTCATCGCATGGAAGCCGGCCAGGGTGCCGGTGTCCAACGCCCGGCGCATCGGCCGGACCAGCAGCCCGCGGAACGACTCGCTCTGCACCAGCCGGGTGCCGGTGGCGGTCGGGTGCAGCTCGAAGCGGTGCCGGCCGTCGAACACGCCCTTGACGCCGAGGTGCCCGAGCCACTCCAGCAGCCGGGCCGGTTCGAGCGCGGTGACCGTCGGACGGAAGGTGATGCCCTTCCCGCCGGGCGGCTGCATCCGCAGCGTCAGCCGGTCACCCGTGGCGAGTGTGCCGGTGGCGGTGGTGATGAACGGGTTCCAGCTCGCGTACGCCGGAAGGTCGGTGAGCTCGCGCCACACGACCTCCGGCGGTGCGGCGATCTCGATCTCGGTCCGCAGCTCGTGTCGCATGTCGTCTCCTCGGCTCGTGTCTATTGACAGTAGACACTGTGCCTAAGAACCGTAGACATGTCAACCCCGGGAAGCCTCCCGGATCCGCGCCAAGCCCCTCCTTTCTCCGTGTTGATCATGCAGTAGTGGCTGTACCGCTACAGCCACTACTGCATGATCAACGAGAGGAGACGACGCGTGCAGCAGGGTCAGGAGGTGCGGTTGCGGGATGCCCAGTAGGTGTCGGCCGCCTTGCTGGCGGCGAGCGCCTCGGCGTCCTCGAAACCGGGCGCCATCGACGCGGCGGTGCCGGCCAGTACCTGGTGGTGGTCGATGCCCAGCAGCCGGATCCAGCTCTGCTGACCGAAGGTCAGCGCCACGAAGCAGCCCAGCTCGACCAGCTCCGGCTCGGAAAAGTGCCCGTGCATCCGCTCCCAGAACGCGTCGTCCGGGTCCAGCCGCCACGCGATCGCCTCCGCGTAGGCCAGCGCCGCCTTCTGCCGCTCGTCGTAGCGGTCGGAGGACTCGAAGTTGAGCAGCTCGTCGTACTGCTGCTCGAGCAGCCCGGCAGTCGTCGCCTTGATCGACCGCTGGTTGCCGCAGAACTCGCACGACACGGTGCGCGAGATGTAGACCCGGCACAGCTCCTTGACCGAGTGGTCGAGCACGCCGGAGTGGAAGATCGCCTTCCACGAGTCGGCGAAGGCCCAGAACGCGTTGGGCGCATGGGCGCGCACCGCTGACGACTCCGGGCGCGGCGTCCCCTCGTGGGCGCAGCGGTGCATCTCCTGCTGCATCCGCTCGTCCATGTCCTCGAGCGGTACGTAGCTGATGCGCTGGGTCATCGCTTCCTCCTCTGTCGAGCTACAACCATCTGTGCATGATCAACAACTGGGGGGAGTGCGGGGTCAGGCGTCCATGGCCTGCACCACCCTCTCCGCTGTGATGGGCAGGTCGCGGACGCGGACTCCGGTCGCCGACGCGACGGCGTTCGCGATCGCGGCGGCCGTTGGCCCCTGGGACGCCTCGCCGGAGCCCACCGACGGCAGCTCGGGCCGGTCGAGCAGCAGCACCTCCACCTCCGGCGTCTCGCTGAACCGCAGGATCGGGTAGGTCTCCCAGTCGGTGCTCGTGACCCGCGTCCGGTCGAAGCGCACCCGCTCCTTCAGCGTCCACGACGTCGACTGCACTGCGCCGCCCTCGATCTGGCTGCGCACGCCGTCCGGGTTCACGACCCGTCCGACGTCCACCGCGAGCGAGAGCCGCCGCACCCGGATGTCGCTCACCGCCTCCACCTCGGCAACCACGGCGCAGTAGGCACCCCGCGACTTGTAGCGCGCGTAGCCGAGGCCGAGCGCCACGTCGCCATCTCGCGGCCGGTCGGCCCACCCCACGTGCTCGGCCACCGCAAGCAGCACGGCCCGGCCGCGGTCGTCGTCGAGGTGCGCGAGCCGGAACTCGAGCGGGTCGGCGCCGGCGCACTCGGCTGCCTCGTCCATCATCGACTCGATCGCGAAGACGTTGCCGAAGGCGCCGAGCGTACGCAGGGACGACGACCGCAACGCCACGTCCTGGCGCCGGTGCCCGCGGACCTTCCTCACCGGCACCGAGTAGCCGGGCACCGCGTTGCGCGTGCTGCCGCCGCCACGCCCGGCCGGTGGGTCGACCGGGTCCGGCAGCTTCTCACCGCTTTGCAGATGGCTGTACGCGAGCAGGCCCGGTGAACCGGCGAACCCCGGTCGCGAGGTGTGGCCCTGGCTCCAGACATCGGACTCCCAGCACGTCAGCCGGTCCTCGGCCGACAGCCCTACCATCACGTCGACCGCCATCGGCG
>DASVED010000246.1:0-8569 GCA_036380775.1 Actinomycetes bacterium | reverse complement strand
GCCACCGCTGGTCGCCCGGGGCGAGGCAGGCGCGGCATCGAGGTCCTTCGGTCGGGGCGCCCCTGCTCGGAGGCGTCCCGTCTACCGTCGGCGCCCGCCCTGCCCGACTTGACCCGTCGCGGGCGCGACCGGTGCTAGGAGGCGGCGGTGAGGTCCTCCGCGTCGATCGACGCGACCTCTCGCAGCTGTCGTTCGAGCAGGTCGCCGACCACCAGGCGCTCGAACCGCGCCCGCACCCGGTCGACGGCGGCCAGGCCGAGGGTCTCGAGGTGCATCCGGTTCTGCAGGAGCGACTGGATTCCCTGCGCCATCCCGCCTCGCGGCACCAGCCGGCCGGTGACCCCGTCGGCCACCACGTCGGAGAAGGCGCCGACGTCGCTCGCGACCACCGGGACCCCGCAGGACATGGCGGCGAGGACCACGGCCACCTCGTCATCGGTGTCGTCCACGCCCACCAGCAGGTCGAGCGAGCGCAGCAGGTCGGCCGTTCCCTCGTCCCAGCAGTCGGGCCCCGGGACCACGACGGGGTGGCAGGCGGGCATGGTGCGCAGGACCCCGAGCAGGGCGGACCGGTCCACGCCGTCAGAGGAGACCGTGACGCCGACCCGGCGTGGGCCCTCGCCCGGCTCGACCCGGCTTCCCCGGTCGGTGAACCTGGCTCGGTCGACAGCCTCCGGCAGCACCCGGAAGGTGCGCCGCGGCAGGCCGCGGGCCACCAGCCGGTCGAGCTCGCCGACGCTCGAGACGAGCACGCGGCGTGAAGCCCGCGCGAGCGCGACCTCCAGCCGGTCCTGGTCGCTGCCCGGCCGGCGGCCGGCCCGGGTCAGCCGCAGCACGACGGGGATGCCGGACTCCCGGGTCGCCAGGTGAGCCGCCAGCCCGGCCTGCCAGCCGGCGGCGAGCACGACGTCCGGCGCAGAGGTGCGCAAGTCGTCGCGCAGGCGGTTGCCGACCGCTGCGGCGGCGTGCGCGTCCCCGACAACGCGCGGGGGCGGGACGTCGTGGCCGCGACGCACCAGGTCGTCAGCGGTCCAGCCGAATGTCGTGGTCGTCGTGGCGGTGCAGAGCAGGGCGACCCTCATGGGTGATCTCGCTTGTCGTGTTGCGCGCGCCGAGTCGGCGATGCGGGACCGTTCGCGCCGGTGCTCTCCAGCGCGTCGCTGTCCACCTGACGATGCTCCGCAGCGCGGCGGCCCAAACGTCCCGCGCCCGGTTGGTCGAGCGCGACCCCTCAGTGCGCCTGACCTCAGTGCGCCTCTTGCTGCCGGCGCTGCAGCTCGAGGATGAGGTCCCGGCGACTCATCGAGGAGCGGCCTTCGATGCCGGCCCGCTTGGCCAGCTCGTAGAGCTCGGCACGCGACACATCCAGCCGCCGCGGCGGCTGGACGTCGGCTCCCACCTGTCGCAGCACCTCGTCGCGGCGCTCGGCGTACTGCCCGCCGAGCTCGCGCATCAGCTTGCGCGGCAGTGACTCCGTCATGGGCGCCAAGACGGCGCTCGCCAGCAGGTCGGCGTGCCGGGTGAGCAGCTCCCGGAGAGCGTCGCCGGTCCGCGTGACCTCGGGCGCGGGTGCGGTCGACGGCAGGGACTCCAGCTCGCGAACGGCCTGCAGCAGGACCTCGTCGAGTCGCCACAGGTCCTCGAGCGCGGCGGCCGTGCCGGGTCCGGCGGGGGTCGCCGCCTCGGCGGAGAGGACCTGTCGTTCCGCGTCGTGGTGGGCGATGACGAGGTGCACGAGCTCGGCGCGCCACCGGTCCTGACTGGGGCCGGGCGAGCAGGCACGGCGCACGAGCCGCAGCATGCGGTCGTGGTCGGTCGCGGTGAGTCGCGCGATGCTGCTCGGCATGCTGTGCGAGTACCCGCCGCTACAGGGGTCACACGCCGCTGTTCGAGTTGAGCGCCGTGAGCCGGCCGTCAGCGGCCCGATCGTTCCCTCGCCGTCAAGGGCACGACGTACCACACGACGACGAACCAGAGGGCGGTGACGCCGGAGAGCACGAACGGCAGAACGCCGTCCAGGGCGACGTCGAGGATCAGCAGGACCGCGCCGTTGATGGCGACCAGCAGCATGGCGATCCCGCCACGAGCCATCAGGTCGGCTCCCGCCACCAGCCGCGGCTTGAGCCCGCGACGGAACACGATCCGGTGGAACGGGACCGGCCCGATCAGCAGCGCGGACGCGATGGCGGTGGCGAGGAGCGTCGCGACGTAGATCCGGAGCTGGAAGTCGGTGATCTGCGGGAAGCGCTGCGTGAAGGCGAGCGTCAGGAGGAACGCGAACAGGAACTGGACGCCGGTCTGGGCGACGCGCAGCTCCTGCAGGAGCTCGTCGTACCTCCGATCCGCCTTCTCGTCCTCCGACTCGTCGCGGTCGTCGGCGTCGGACGGTTGCTGTCGCGTCACGGTGGCGTCAGCGGACGTCGCCGCGCCAGGAGCCGGTCTCCGACCCCTTGGACTCGATGAAGGCCTTGAAGCGCTCCAGGTCTCCGGTGACCCGCCGCCGGACCACGCCGAGCTTGTCGCCGGCCTGCTCCACGACACCCTCCGGCTCGAAGTCCATCTGCACCATCACCTTGGTGGTGTCGGGCGTGAGGCGGTGGAACGTCACCACACCCGCCTGGTGGGGTGCGTCCACCGAGCGCCACGCGACCCGCTCGTCCGGGTGCTGCTCGGTGATCTTCGCGTCGAACTCGCGGGTGACGCCCCCGATGCTGGTGACCCAGTGCGTCGTGGTGTCGTCGAGCTGCTGGATCCGGTCGACACCCTCCATGAACTCCGGGAACGTCTCGAACTGCGTCCACTGGTTGTAGGCGGTGCTCACCGGCACCTCGACCTCGATGGACTCCTCGATCGTGCTCATCGCTCTCCTCCGGCGCTCGACATCTTGGCCATGGCTGCCCGACGGGACCGTGCGTCAAACGCACAGCATCGAACGAGTGCCTGGGTGGCGATCAGCACGAGTGGATGGTGCCGGGGTCAGAGAGGCAGTGCGCCGCGGCCTCCACGGTCGCCACGACGGCGAAGACCTGGTCCAGCTGGGAGACGGCGAGCAGGCGCAGGACCGTGCGGCCCGTGGCCACGACGTGCAGCGAGCCGCCGGACCTCTCGGCACGTTCCTTGGCGCGGACCAGCGCGTTGATTCCCGAGGAGTCCATGAAGGTCACGGCCGTGGTGTCCACGACCACATGGATTGCTCCGCGCTCGAGCGACGACTCGATCTGGTTGCGGATCGCGGGAGCCGTGGCGAGGTCGACCTCGGGCGGGAGGGTCACGACGCCCATGAGGCTTGGAGAAACAGCGAGATCGCCCACCGTGCGTGCGCTCCTCGGTCGGAGGGGGCGGCACACCGGCTGCTGCAGTGCGTGCACCGAAGATTAGACAGCGGACCGCGAACGGGCAAGCCGGAGCCCCTCGCCGCAGAGTGCGACGAGGGGCTCCGGGTCAGGCGGCGATCAGAGCTGCCGCGTCTCCAGCGAGGGGTCGGAGGCCGGGCGGCCGTCCACCTCCTGGGTGTGCCGACCAGATCCGGCGTAGGTCGCCTGGTCCGAGGTTCCGTACGTCCCCTCGTCCGAGCCGATGCGCGCGGCCTGCTCGCCCATGGAGCGGCGGCCGACCTGGGCCCGGATGTTCTCCTTCTCGCGCTCGGCCGAGCTCAGCCAGGTCTCCCAGCGCGACTGCATCGGCCGGACGAGCCCGCCGCCGACACCGACGACGATCACGCCGCCGATGGTGGCCAGGATGGTGATCAGCACCGGCGTCGTCACCGTGGTGGCGACTCCGACCTGGTTCAGAGCCGCGACGACCCCGAGGAAGAGGATGAAGATCGACGCGATGTTGGCAATGACGTTGCCGTAGGACAGGCCGCCCAGCGTGCTGCTGACGATGTCCTTGACCATCTTCGCGACGGCGGATGCGACGACGACGATCACGATCGCGACGATCAGCCTCGGCAGGAAGGCGACGACGTCCTGGAGCAGGGTACTGATCGGGTTGGGGCCGAAGACGTTGAAGGCGATCACGAGGGTCACCAGCATGATCGCGTACTTCACGAGCTTGGCCACGATGTCGGAGGCGTCGTACTTGCTCTTGGCCAGGGCCTGCTTCACGCCACCGCGCTCCACGGCACCGTCGAAGCCCACGCGCTCCAGGATGCTGTCGACGACCTTGGCGAGTGCCTTGGCGATCAGGAAGCCGACGATCAGGATGACGAAGAAGAACAGCAGCTTCGGCACGAATGTGGCGATGGTTGTCCAGGCGTCGGACACCCCGCCCTGCCAGTCGACTGCATGGACGGACTGTGCTGTCACGAAAACCTCCGGTGTGGGACGTCTGAGTTCCGACGCCTGCTGCCCTGGAGGTGGCGGGTGAAACCAGCCGCGTGGGCGGACCGGTCAGCCCGTCGTGGCCGCCTCTGCGGGGAGGTGGCGGCGCGACTGGACGATGCGGAACCTGCTCGCGACGTAGGCCGCGTCGGTGAGAGCGGCGTTCGCCGCCGGGTTCGCTCCGGTCGCGTGGAAGTCCGAGAAGGCCGCGGACTGGTTGACGTACACCGTTTCCGTGAGGTTGCACGAGAGGGCGACACCGGACTCGATCGCGGCCAGCTCGGCGGCGTCGAGGACCTTGTCGTCCGTGGAGTAGACGGCTGCCGTGATCGCCCCGTGGTCCCGCACGGAGTCCCGCAGGATCCGGAGGGAGTCCTGGGTGCTGTCCGTCGTGACGAGGAAGGAAACGGGCCCGAAGCACTCCCGTAGGTAGACGTCCCGGTCTGCCTCGTCGACACGGACGATGACCGGGGTGCGGACCGTCGCGTCGGGGAAGTCGGGATGGCTGATGCTGCGGGACGGCAGTACGACGGCGCCGTACGAGGGAGCCTTGTCCAGCCGGTCGAGCACGCCGACGTTCACGACCGCGCCGAGCAGAGCCGTCGCCCGGGCGTCGTCGCCGAGCAGCCCGTCGATGGCGGCCGCGAGGTCGGCGCCCACCTCCTCGACCGACTTGTGCTCTCCGTCGGCGATGATCCCGTCGCGCGGAAGGAGCAGGTTCTGCGGTGTGGTGCACATCTGCCCGCTGTAGAGGGCGAGCGAGAACGCGAGGTTCGCCAGCATGCCGCGGTAGTCGTCGGTGGAGTCCACGACGACGGTGTTGACGCCGGCCTTCTCGGTGTAGACGGAAGCCTGTCGGGCGTTCTCCTCCAGCCAGGTGCCGAAGCCGGTGGAGCCCGTGTAGTCGATCACCTTCACCTCGGGGCGCAGGGCCAGCACCTTGGCGAGCCCCTCGCCCGCACGCTCGGCCGTCAGGGTCACCAGGTCGGGGGAGAAGCCGTTCTCGGCCAGGACCTCGCGAGCGATGGCCACCGTGATGGCGAGCGGCAGAACTGCTCCGGGGTGTGGCTTGACGACGACCGCGTTCCCGGTGACGAGACTGGCGAACAACCCCGGGTAGGAGTTCCACGTCGGGAAGGTGTTGCATCCGACGACGAGCGCGACGCCGCGCGGGACGACCGTGAACCGCTTGGTCATCCGCTGGGGCGGCCGCTTGCCCTGCGGCTTCTCCCACACGGCCTCGGGCGTGTGCCGGGTCATCTCGGCGTAGGCGTAGGCGACGGCCTCCAGCGCCCGGTCCTGGGCGTGGGGCCCGCCGGCCTGGAAAGCCATCGCGTAGCCCTGGCCGGAGGTGTGCATGACCGCCTGCGCGATCTCGTGGCTGCGGGCGTTGACCCGCGCCAGGATCTCGAGCGCGACGCCGGCCCGCGCGTCCGGACCAGCGTCGCGCCAGGCCGGGACGGCCTCCTGGGCCGCGGCCAGCAGCCTGTCGACCTCGGCATGCGGATACGTGACACCGAGATCGATGCCGTAGGGCGACCGCTCGCCCGGCACCTCGCCGTCGGTCCCTGCCTGCTCCAGGGGGAACGGCATACCCAGGTAACCGTCGAACGCCGCCTTGCCGTCTGCGGCGGACTGGCTCCCGGGCACCCCCTCCGGGCCGTACGCCTTGAGGTTCTCGGAGTAGGCCGACCAGTAGCTGCGCTCCCGGATCGCGGTGAGCGCGCGCTGCAACGTCTCCTGGTGGCGGGTGATCAGCTCGACCGGGTTCGTCATGCTCGCGACCCTATCGCCGCTGGGGTAGACAGATCCCGTGCCCGCAACCGCCGTCACCGTGCTCGACGGAGGTCTCGCCACCGAGCTCGAACGTCGGGGCCACGACCTCTCGGACGACCTCTGGTCCGCCCGGCTCCTCCGCGACGACCCCGAGGCTGTGCGGGACACCCACCTGGCGTTCTTCCGCGCCGGTGCCGGAGTCGCGACGACGGCGAGCTACCAGGCCAGCTTCGACGGCTTCGCGGCGCGCGGCCTGTCGCGCGACGAGTCCGCCGACCTGATGCGGGCCAGTGTCCGGCTGGCTCGCGAGGCCGCGGAGGTGGCCGAGGCCGAGTCGGGCGACGGCGTACGTCGTCAGGTCGCCGCGTCGGTCGGCCCCTACGGCGCGGTGCGCGCGGACGGGTCGGAGTACCACGGCGACTACGCGGTGACCGACGCCTTCCTCCGGGACTTCCACGGGCCGCGGCTGGAGGTGCTGTCGACGGCGGGAGCCGACCTGCTGGCCGTGGAGACCATCCCGTCCGAGCAGGAGGCCGCAGTCCTCCTCGCGCTGCTGTCGGAGCTGCCCGCCGGGATGCGCGGGTGGCTGTCGCTGACCTGTTCCGACGGCGGGCGGACCCGGCGGGGCGAGGACGTGACGCGCGTCTTCGGTCTGGCCCGCGACGTCGACACCGTGGTGGCGGTCGGCGTGAACTGCACCGCGCCGGAGCACGTCGATGACCTCGTCACTGCGGCGGTCTCTGCCAGCGGCAAGCCGGCGGTGGCCTACCCGAACAGCGGCGAGTCCTGGGACCCGGTGAGGCGGCGGTGGGGAGGCGACGGCGCAGGGGTCGACGCCGCGGCCGCGGCTCGCTGGGTGGCAGCGGGGGCCGACTGGGTCGGCGGGTGCTGCCGGGTGGGCGCGGACGACATCTCACGGCTGGCTGCGGCGTTGCGGGCGGGCTGACCCGCCAGCGGATTCGGGGGCGGAGGTCGGGGGCGGTCGCGCCCCTGTGGACGGCCGGCTGGTTCTGTCGTACCGAGGAGATATCGTCGAACAAACGTTCGAAGCGCTCACGTCGGGAGGTGGCCATGGGTCCGGACGCGCAGACCCGGGCAGAGCTGTTCGCCGAGCTCGATGCCGAGTGGCCGCCTCCGGGCCTGGTCGACGACACGCCCGCCGGGCCGCGGCTGGCGGCGCTGCTGAGCACTGCGACGCCGGCCGACCTGCCCGCAGGCGTCCTGGTGGAGGTGGCAGCGGGGGCGGCCCGGCTGGCGTCCTGGGCGGCGGCGCAGGAAGCCGCGGCGACGGCAGCGCTGACCGACCGGGTGCAGGGCTACCGCGGCGTGGGACCGCGGGCCTGCCAGATGGCGCCCGAGGAGATGGCGGCGGCCGAGCTCGGGGCCGGCCTGTCGCTGTCGCCCGGCGCCGCCCGCCTGCGGGTCGAGCTGGCGACGGCTCTGCGTCGGCTGCCGTCCACCCGGCTCGCGCTCGCCTCAGGACGGATCGACCTGACGAAGGCACGGGCGGTCGCCGACGCCGTCACCGGGCTGTCCGACGACCTGGCGGCGGCGGTGGAGACGCGGGTGATGGGCCGGGCGGGTGACCAGACCGCCGCGCAGCTGCGCGCCTGCTTGCGGCGCGCGGTCATCTCGTTGGACCCGGCCGGAGCGCAGTCGCGCCGGGACGCCAAGGTCGCAGAGCGTGGAGTGTGGAGAGAAGCCCTGCCGGACGGCCTGGGACGGCTCGAGTGGGTCGCGCCCATCGAGCAGGTCGAGACGAGCCACTCGTGGCTGACCGGAAAGGCACAGCTGGCCAAGGCAGCAGACGTCCGCGCGGGCGGGCCGGTTCGGACGCTCGACCAGTGCCGGTCCGACGTGCTCGCCGACCTGGGTGAGATCGGGCTGGCGATGGAGGACCTACCGCGTCGCGCCGGCCGGCAGCCGCAGGTCGGCGTCGTGGTGGCGCTGTCCACCCTGCTCGGTGCCGACAACGAGCCGGCGGAGCTCCCCGGTGTCGGCCCGATCACCGCCGAGGTGGCCCGCCGCATCGCGGTCGAGGGCGTGTGGCGTCGGCTGGTCACCGATCCGCGCACCGGCGTACTGCTGGACATGTCGTCACCGCACTACCGGCCGCCGCAGGAGATGCGCGACGCGGTGCTCATCCGGGACCGGACCTGTCGCGGCTTGGGTTGCCGGGTGTCGGCCGACCGCTGCGACATCGACCACCGCACACCCTTTCCCGAGGGACCGACCAGTCCCGGCAACCTGGACGCCCGGTGCCGTCGTGATCACCGGGCGAAGACCCTCACCGACGTCCGTGTCGAGGCCGACGACGAGGGCGGGCTGTGGAGCACGCTGCCGTCGGGTCGTCGCTACTACGACCCGGCCGAGCCTGTACTGCACCATCCCCGCCTGCTCGCGCAACCCGAGCCCTCGCGGCCACCCGACGGCCCCCACCCGCCAGGACACGACCCGCCAGGACACGACCC
>DASVED010000245.1:0-10920 GCA_036380775.1 Actinomycetes bacterium | reverse complement strand
GTGAGCCGGGTGACGGTCCGGCGGGCCCTCGACGACCTGCGGGAGCAGGGGCTGGTCGAGAGCCGCCGCGGCGCCGGGTGGTTCGTGACCGGCACCTCGTTCCACCAGACGCTGGCCCTCGGGACGTTCCGGCACGCAACCTCCGCGGTCGCGGCGGCCGGGAAGTCGGCGCGGCGCACCGTCGTGGAGTTCGGCTACCTGCCCGCGCCGCCTCCGGTCGCCGTCGCGCTGGCCGTCGAGCCCGGCACCCACGCGCTCTACAGCAGGTCGGTGCGCACCGTCGACGGCGAGCCGCTCGACGTCGTGCACGAGTGGGTGCCCCCGGAGCCGGCAGCGGCGCTGAGCCGGGCGGCAGCACAGGACCCGGGGATCTGGGCAACCCTGGCCCGGCAGGGCAGCCGCATCGAGTCGGTGCGCCAGACCATCACGGCGGGCGCTGCCACCGAGGACGACGGCCGGCTCCTCGAGGCCGGACCCGGGACCCCGCTATTGCTCGTCCGCCGGGTGGCCCACCCGCGCGACGGCGCGCCGCTGGCGCTCTCCGACCACCGCTACCTGGCGCACCGGTTCAGCCTCGAGGTCGAGTTCCGGGGCTGGTCGACCGCCGCCTCGGCGGAGCCGCCGGGGCTCACGGACCACCCGACCGTCACCGGCCACACCATCGGCCACACCATCGACCACACCATCGACCAGGAGCCGACCGGATGAGACTGCTCGTGACAGGAGGGGCCGGTTTCATCGGCTCGAACTTCGTGCTGCGCACCGCGCAGACCCGGCCCGAGTGGCGGGTGCGGGTCCTCGACGCCCTGACGTACGCCGGCAACGCCGCCAACATCACGGCCGTGGCTGACCGGGTGGAGCTCGTCGAGGGCAGCGTCGCCGACGCAGAGCTGGTCGAGCGCCTGGTCGCCGAGTCCGACGTGGTGGTCCACTTCGCCGCCGAGTCGCACAACGACAACTCCCTCGACGACCCCTGGCCCTTCATGGAGTCCAACGTGGTGGGCACCTACCGGCTGCTCGAGGCGGTCCGGCACCACGAGGTCCGGCTGCACCACGTCTCGACCGACGAGGTCTACGGTGACCTGGCGCTCGACGACCCGGCGCGTTTCACCGAGCGGACGCCGTACAACCCGTCCAGCCCGTACTCCGCGACCAAGGCGTCCGCCGACCTGCTGGTCCGGGCCTGGGTCCGGTCGTTCGGCATCCGGGCCACGCTGTCGAACTGCTCGAACAACTACGGCCCCTTCCAGCACGTCGAGAAGTTCATCCCGCGCCAGATCACGAACGTGCTGCGCGGCGTCAAGCCGAAGCTGTACGGCCAGGGCACCAACGTGCGCGACTGGATCCACGTCGACGACCACAACGACGCGGTCGTGACGATCATCGAGCAGGGCCGCAGCGGTGAGACCTACCTGATCGGCGCCGACGGGGAGCGGAACAACCGGGAGGTCGTGGAGCTGCTGCTCGAGCTGATGGGACGGCCGGCCGACTGGTACGACCTGGTCACGGACCGGCCGGGGCATGACCTCCGCTACGCCATCGACTCCGCCAAGCTCCGGGCCGAGACCGGGTGGGCTCCGCGCTACCAGGACATGCGGGCCGGGCTGGCGCAGACCATCGCGTGGTACCGCGACAACGAGCAGTGGTGGCAGCAGGCGAAGGACAGCACCGAGCAGACGTACGAGCGCCTCGGCCGCTGAATCGCGCTAGAGGCGGACCCCGAGCAGGGCGTTGACGGCGCGACTGACCAGGCCCGGCGCCTCCTCGGAGAACCCCGACGTGCCCGACGGCCGGCCGGCCTCGGCAACCCAGCGGTCCATGACCGCCAGCGCGCCGGGTGCGTCGAGGTCGTCGGCGAGGTGTCGGCGCAGCCCGTCGACCGTGGCGTCGGCAGGAGGGCCGACCGGCCGGGACACCGCGTCCTGCCACCGGGCCAGCCGGGCCTCGGCGTCGACCAGGTCCTGCTCGGTCCACGACCAGTCGGTGCGGTAGTGGTGCGCGAGCAGCGCCAGCCGCACCGCCATCGGGTCCCGCCCCGCGCGGCGCAGCTGTGAGATGAACACCAGGTTGCCCTGCGACTTGGACATCTTCTCGCCGTCCAGGCCGACCATCCCGGCGTGCACGTAGTGGCGTGCGAACGGCCACTCACCGCTGAGCACCTGGGCCTGCGACGCACTCATCTCATGGTGCGGGAAGACCAGGTCGCTGCCGCCGCCCTCGACGTCGATGCCCATGCCGAGGTGCTGCAGGGCGATCGCGGCGCACTCGAGGTGCCACCCCGGGCGGCCGGGAGGCAACGACGTGCCGGCCGCCTCCCAGGACGGCTCCCCCGGCCGGGCCGACTGCCAGACCAGGCTGTCCAGCGGGTGCTTCTTCCCGGGCCGCTGCGGGTCGCCGCCCCGCTCGGCGAACAGCGCGAGCATGGTCTCCTCGTCCAGGCTGCCGACGCCGCCGAACCGCGGGTCGCTGTGCACGGCGAAGTAGACGTCGCCCTCGACGTCGTAGGCCGCGCCTGCTTCGCGCAGCCGCTCGACGGCTGCGGCGACCTGCGGGATCGACTCGACCACACCGACGTAGTGCTGCGGCGGCAGGACGCCGAGCGAGGTCATGTCCTCGCGGAACAGCGCCGTCTCCCGCTCGGCGAGCGCCGCCCAGTCCTCGCCGTCCCGGACCGCGCGCTCGAGCAGCGGGTCGTCCACGTCGGTGACGTTCTGCACGTAGTGGACCTGGTGGCCGGCGTCGAGCCAGGCGCGGTGCACGAGGTCGAAGGTGACGTAGGTCGCGGCATGGCCGACGTGCGTCGCGTCGTAGGGGGTGATCCCACACACGTACATCCGCGCGACCGGGCCCGGTGCGGTCGGCCGGACCTCCCCGGTGGCGGTGTCGTGCAGCCGCAGGGCGTACCCGATCCCGGGCAGGGCAGGGATCGCGGGAGCGGGCCAGGGACGCACCCGCGGATCCTACGTGCCGTCAGTCCAGAGGCACGAAGGAAGCCGAGGCAGCCGACGCAGCCGTGCTCAGAACGGGGGCCACGGGATGGCCGGCCAGCCCTCCGCGGGGTAGGGCAGGTGGCCGTCCCGCAGCATCCGCTCGACCCTCCGCCGGCAGGCGGTCACCTCGGACGGCGCCACGAGCTCGGTCAGCCGGCTGCCAAGAGACCCGTCTATGTCGTCCCGCAGCACCTCAAGGACCGCGCGCTCCTCGGTGGTGAGCGCGTCGCCGGCCCAGCCCCACAGCAGGGTCCGCAGCTTCGGCTCGGTGTGGAAGGTCACGCCGTGGTCGACCCCCCGCACGACGCCGTCCAGTCCGGGCAGGACGTGGCCACCCTTGCGGTCGGCGTTGTTGAGGACCACGTCGAGGACCGCCATCCGGCGCAGCCTCGCGTCGTCTGCGTGGCCCAGCACCACCGGCTCGCCTGCGCCTCCGAGTGCGTCCAGCACATGCAGCCAGCCGGGCGGGAGGGCGTCCGGCGCGAGGACGTCCACCAGGTCGACGGCGTCGTCGGAGTCGACCCAGAGCTGGCACATCCCCGGGCCGAACGGCCCGTCACGCATCACCGTCGGTGGCACGACACCCCACCCGGTCGCCTGGGACACGGCGAACGAGGCCACCTCACGGCCCGCCAGCGTGCCGTCCGGGAAGTCCCACAGAGGGCGCTCCCCCGCGACCGGCTTGTAGACGCAGCGGGCGCGCGTCGGGCCGGCGCAGACCTCGCAGAACAGCGTGGCGTTCGACGCGTCGACCAGCCGACCCTCGACGGTCAGCTCACCGTCCCGCAGGAGGTCCATCGCGGCACCCGCGTCGAGCTCTCCCACCCGGTCCATGGGCTGCAACGTCAGCGGCGGTAGCCGTTGGCCCGCGGGCACACGTGACCGCCGGCGTCGAGCGGGCCGCCGCAGAACGGGCAGGGCGGCCTCCCGGCCGCGACCACGGCCAAGGCGCGCGTCACGAAGGCGCGGGCGGTGCCTCCGGGCAACCGCACGCGAAGCAGGGGCGGACCCTCCTCGTCGTCGTCCTCGATGAGCAACGGCTCGTCGTCCTCGTCGGCGTCGCTCTCGACCAGAGCCTGAGCCTCGATGACGACGACCTCGTCGTCGGTGTCCCAGGCGAGCGCCATGGTGCCCACCCGGAACTCCTCCTCGATCGGGGTCGCCAGCGGCCCGGTGTCGGCGACGTCGGCGGGAGTCACCGCCGGGACGGCTGCCTCGCCCGACGAGCGCCGGACGACCTCGTCGAGCAGGGCATCGAGCCGCTCGGCGAGGACGGCGACCTGCTGCTTCTCCAGAGACACGCTCGTCGTACGGCCGTCACCCGACGCCTGGAGGAAGAAGGTGCGCTGGCCCGGTTCGCCCACCGTCCCGGCGACGAAGCGCTCGGGCGGGTCGTAGTCGAAGACGATGCGGGCCATCCGGAAACCCTATGCGCTCGTCCCGGGGCCGCCGCCGACCGCTGCGTCCGAGGCGGACGCGGTGGCTCCCTTGCGTCGGCGCTTCCTCTTGGTGCGTGGCGCCAGGAAGGACAGGTCGCCGCCGACGTCGTTGGCGCGCACCACGAAAGGGCGCAGAGGCGTGTACGTGACAACGCTGACCGATGCCGGATCCACGACGATCCGCTGGAACTGGTCGAGGTGCATGCCGAGGGCGTCGGCCAGCACCGACTTGATCACGTCGCCGTGCGACACCACGGCGTACACCGCGTCCTCGCCGAGCCGGCCGTTCCAGTCGCGCACGGCCTCCACGGCGCGCACCTGCATGTCGCGCATCGCCTCACCGCCCTCGCCCGGGAACGTCATCGCCGACGGGTGCGACTGCACGACCTTCCACAGCGGGTCCTTCGCGAGCTTCTTGAGCTCCTGCCCGGACCAGTCGCCGTAGCGCACCTCGCCGACCCGGTCGTCGACGTGACGCGCCACACCGGCGTGCCCCTCGAGCATCAGGTCCACGGTCTCGGTGCACCGCTGCAGCGGGCTGCTCACGACGGCCGCCAGCGGGACCGCCGCGAGGCGGGTGCCCAGCGCACGCACCTGGTCGCGGCCGGCGTCGTCGAGCGAGACCCCCTCGGTCCAGCCGGCCAGCACACCGGCGCCGTTCGCGGTGGTGCGGCCGTGGCGGATCAGCAGCACGGTGGTCACGTCCGGGAACTCTACGAGACACAATGGCCGGGTGATCGTCGACTGCGCGCTCTACAGCCAAGGACAGCGGGAGGTCATCGAGGGCGACCTCAGTGCGGCCCTCGCGCTGGCCCGTCAGCGCGACGACGCCTTCATCTGGATCGGCCTGCACGAGCCGACCCAGGACGAGCTGGACAAGGTGGCCGCCGAGTTCTCGCTGCACCCGTTGGCGGTCGAGGACGCCGTCAAGGCCCACCAGCGGCCGAAGGTCGAGGAGTACGAGGACTCCCTCTTCGTGGTCCTCAAGACGGTCCGCTACGACGAGACGGCCCAGCAGGTCGACCTGGGCGACGTGATGCTCTTCGTCGGCGACTCGTTCGTCGTGTCCGCCCGGCACGGTCAGGCCCGGGCGCTGGCCGACGTCCGGCGCCGTCTCGAGGGAGAACGTCACCTGCTGGACTGCGGGCCGTCCGCGGTGCTGTACGCGATCGCCGACGCCGTGGTCGACGACTACAGCGAGATCTCCTTCGCGGTCGAGGAGGACATCGAGGAGGTCGAGGAGCGGGTCTTCTCCCCCGACCGGATCAACAACGCGTCCCGCATCTACAACCTCAAGCGTGAGGTCATCGAGTTCCGCCGGGCCGTGCGGCCACTGGTGGAACCGATGACGCGGCTCTCGACCGGGCAGGTCGAGCGGGTGCACGAGGACCTGCGGCCGTTCTTCCGCGACGTGGCCGACCACGCGGTGCGGGTGTCGGAGCAGGTGGACGGCTTCGACGACCTGCTGACGTCGGTGCTCAACGCCAACTTGGCTCAGGTCAGCGTGCAGCAGAACGCCGACATGCGGCGCATCTCGGCGTGGGTCGCCATCGTGGCCGTCCCGACGATGATCGCCGGGGTCTACGGGATGAACTTCGACCACATGCCGGAGCTGCGCTGGCGGTTCGGCTACCCCCTGGCCCTCGCCGTGATGGCGACGATCTGTACTGTTCTGTACAGAGCGTTCAAGCGAAGTGGCTGGCTGTGACCAGTCGCGGGCCTGACGGCCGGTTCCTGACGGCCACCTGGGCCATTTTCGGCTGAACCGCTGCAGGCCGCCGGGGGATGCCGTCACCATGGGCGGGCGCGGCGCCCAGGGGGTGTGGGCCGGGGCAGCCGCCAGCGTGTCCGGGGGGAGACGCGACCAGAGCATCAGAGGGTGGGGTGAGCATGCGCGCGACCGAGGGGATCCGCCGCCCGAGGGGTGGGCGGTCGCCTGCCCGACGTACGTCGCTCACGGCCGCCCTGGTCGCCGCGGTGCTGGTGTCGCTCGTCGGCTCCGGGCTGCCTGCCTCGGCCACCGACCCCACAGGGTCCGCCAGCCCCAGCGCCTCCGAGACGTCGACGACGTCCGAGAAGCTGACCAAGGCCCAGCAGCGACGCAAGGACGCCGCCGACGCGCGCGCCCGGGCCGCCGCCAAGGCCGCCGCCGAGGCCGCGGCCAAGAAGGAGGCCGAGGAGGCCGCGAAGCTGGCCGCCGAGGAGGCCCACGACGCCGCCGAGCTGGTCAAGGCGTCCCATGAGCTGCAGAAGGCGAAGGCCGACCTGGTCATCGCGCAGGACGCGCTCGACACGGCGCGTGACGAGCTGAAGGACGCCCGGGGGGTCGACGCGCAGGCACAGACCGACCTGGACGCCGCCGTCCTTGCGGAGGAGAGGGCCACCCGCGAGCTGGCCATCGTCGAGGCCCGCATCCTGTCTCGCCAGGACGACCTCGGGCTGCTGGCGCGCACCGCCTACAAGTCCAACGGGTCGATGGGTGAGTGGGCGTTGGTGCTGTCCTCCACCTCCCCCAACCAGCTCGCCGAGAGGCTGGCCTTCCTGCAGAGCATCGGCAGCGCGGGCAACGCAGTCATCGCCGACCTCGCCGCCGACCGGGCCGAGCTGCTCAACGCCCAGGACCGGCTGTCAGCCGCGCGGCGCGAGGCGGAGACCAGGCGGGTCTTCGCCGCCGCTGCGCTCGCTGCGGTGTCCGCCAAGGAGATGCTGGCCGAGGCCGCCCAGCAGCAGGTGGACGCCGTCGTCGAGGCGCGGGAGGCCGCGTTCCAGGCCGCCAAGAAGGCGGCCATCGAGGACAAGCGGCAGTACCAGGTGCTGGTCGTGCAGTCCGGGGCCCTGGCCACCCGGATCATCGAGCTGTCGAAAGAGCTGCGGAAGGGCGAGAACCCGCCGCAGGGCACCGGGAGGTTCGTCCGGCCCGGGACCGGGACCGTGACCTCGGAGTACGGACCGCGGTTCCACCCGATCCTGCACTACGTGAAGGTGCACACCGGGACGGACTTCAGCGCGGGCGACGGCATCGCCTACGCAGCCGACGACGGCGTCGTGCTGTTCACCGAGTTCAACGTCGCCTACGGCAACATGACGGTGATCGACCACGGCAAGATCGGTGGGATGCGGATCGCCACGATGTACGCGCACCAGTCCGCGGTCGGCGTCAAGCCCGGCGACCGGGTCGTCAAGGGGCAGGCGATCGGTGTGATCGGCTCGACCGGCTACTCCACCGGCCCGCACCTGCACTTCGAGGTGCGCGTCGACGGCGAGCCCCTCGACCCGGGTCCGTTCCTCGAGGGCGCCAAGCTACCCACCAAGCTCGACATCGCCGACCTCTCCACGGACAGCGACCCGATCCAGCAGAGGCTGGGCAGCGCTCTCTGAGCGTGACCTGAGCCACGCCCGCTCGTTGTCATGGTGTCCCCGTGGCAAAGGAGTAAGGCATGCGCGCACCCGTCGCCGTCATGACGGCGCTCGCCACGGCGGTGGGCGTGGTCGTTGCGGGCGCCGGTGGTGGTGGTGCTTCGGCGGCAGACCTGCTCCCGGCACCGACCCTCAGCCCGCTCCCGACCGTCTCGGTCCCGCTGCCCACGGAGTCCGTCCCCCTTCCGGAGACCTCGCTCACCGACCCGGTCGACGACACGGTCGAGGACGTGACCGGCGGTGGAGGCGGCGACGGCGGCGGTGCCGGCGACAGCGGTTCGACCGCTGGCGGGACGACATCCTCGACAACCGGCAGTTCTGACGGTGGGGCGGCCGCGACCGGCGGCGACCGCCGAGGCTCGGACAGTGCCGAGCAGCGGCGGGAGAGGCGTGAGCGCGAAGCCCGGCCGATGGTGGCCGGGACGGCTGCTGCCCGCGACCTCGTCGACGACGAGCACAGCCCCGAGCTGCGGGCCGCCGGGCGCGCATTCCTGACTGCTGACCGGGCGATCGCCGAGATCGCCCACCAGCGACAGGTGATGGACCGGCTGGAGCAGCAGGCGGCCGAGACGGCTCAGTACTACCGCGCGCTGGGCTACGACGTCCTGGCGGCCCAGGCGACGGCGGACACGGTGGGCGACCGCTACGAGTCGGTCCGGGGCCAGATGACCACGGACGCCCGCACGGCGTACGTCACCGGCCAGCCGACCACGGACGACGGGTCCGGGGCGGACCTCGGCCCGCTGGTCGCCAGCCTCAACGACCGGGTCGCCCGCGCGAGCCTCCGGGTCGGAGACCTCACCCTGCTGCGGGACGCGGCCCGAGCCGAGTTCGAGACGATCGCCGCGCGGCACGCGGCGGCCAAGACACGGGTCGAGCAGGCCGACCGGGCGCTGGCCGCGCTGACGGCGCAGCGCTCCAGCGCACTCGAGGCCGTCCAGGCCGCGAAGGCCGGCGACCTCGCCCTGCACCGCGCCCGGCTGGCGGAGTCCGGTGAGCTCGGCACCCGGATCCGCGCCGCCTCGGCGGCACTGCAACGGTCCGGCCGGACCGTGGACGGCACCGGCGTCTTCGCCCAGCCCGCGGCAGGCGGCGTGACGTCGCCCTACGGCATGCGGTACCACCCGATCCTGAGGTACTCGAAGCTGCACACCGGCACCGACTTCGCGGGTGGCTCCAGCGCGGTCCGCGCGGCTGACGACGGCCGGGTGCTCATGACGGTCGTCAGCGCGGCGTACGGCAACTTCACCGTCGTGGACCACGGAGTCCTCGACGGCAGGCGGGTCACCACCGCGTACGCGCACCAGGCGCAGTTCCTCGTCCGCGAGGGGCAGGCCGTGCGCAAGGGTGAGCAGATCGGTGTGATCGGCTCGACCGGCTACTCGACCGGCCCGCACCTGCACTTCGAGGTCCGGGAGGACGGCGCCGTCGTCAACCCGGTCACCTGGCTGAGCCGCGGCTGACCGTCAGCGGAGCCGCCGGTCGCCGTCTCCGATGACGCGCAGCCAGCGGAACCCGTAGCCCTCGAGAACCAGCTCGGCATCACCATCAGCCCCGACCTTGACCTCCCCGTCGCAGAGCAGGTCGGCGAGGACGACGGGTTGGTCGACATCAGGCAGGGTGAGCGGCACTGTCAGCGGCTCGGGGCTCAGGTTGTGCACCGCTACGAGCTGCGCCTCGTCCCAGACGCACCGGTGCGCGAGAACCGACGGGTGCGGCTGATCGATCACCTCGAACGCGCCCCAGCCGAGTTCCGGGCACTCGCGGTACCGCTGGACGAGCAGCGTCATGAAGGACAGCAGCGAGTCGGGGTCCCGGCGCTGCGCCTCGACGTTGACATGCTCCGGCGCGAAGCCGCCCTCGACGACGGGGCCGGGCAGTCGAGAAGGCCGGGCTGTCGAGAAGCCGCCGTTCTTGCCACTCGTCCACTGCATCGGGGTACGCACCGCGGACCGGCCCTGTGCCTCCAGGTTCTCCCCCATGCCGATCTCCTCCCCGTAGAAGAGCACCGGCGTGCCGGGCAGCGAGAAGAGCAGGCTGTAGACCATCCGGATCCGCCGCGGGTCACCCTCGAGCATGGTCGGCAGCCGACGGACCAGGCCGCGGCCGTAGACCTGCATCTCCGGCTCGGGGCCGAACGCGTCGAACACCTCCTGCCGCTCCTCGTCCGAGAGCTTGTCGAGCGTCAGCTCGTCGTGGTTGCGCACGAACGTGGCCCACTGGCTGTCCGGTGACGTCACCGGCCTGCCGAGCAGGGCTTCCGCGAGCGGCCCGGCGTCCTGCCGGGCCATCGAGAGGTACAGCTTCTGCATGCTGATGAAGTCGAACTGCATCGTCAGCTCGTCGCCGGCCTCGCCGCCGAAGTAGTCGAGCTGCTGGTCACGCGGCAGGTTCACCTCGCCGAGGAGCACGCCGTCCCCCACCCGCCGGCCGAGGAACTCGCGCAGCGACCGCAGGTAGTCGTGCGGCTTAGGCAGCTTGTCGTCGCCGCCCTCCACGCCGACCGTCTCCAGCAGGAACGGCACCGCGTCGACGCGGAAGCCGGACAGCCCCAGCTGCAGCCAGAAGCCCATCACCTTGGCGATCTCGTCGCGGACCAGCGGGTTGGCGACGTTCAGGTCCGGCTGGTGCCGGTAGAAGCGGTGCAGGTAGTACTGCCCGGTCTTCTCGTCGAGGGTCCAGACGCTGGACTCCTGGTCCGGGAAGACGGTCGGGATCTCCTGGCTCGGCGGCTCGTCCCGCCAGACGTAGTAGTCCCGGTACGGCGAGTCCTTGCTCGAGCGCGCGGCCCGGAACCACGGGTGCTTGTCCGATGTGTGGTTGACGACCAGGTCGGCGATGACGCGCATGCCGCGGTCGTTCGCCGTGCGGATCACCTCGACCAGGTCACCGTGCGTCCCGAGGCGCGAGTCGACGCCGTAGAAGTCGGTGATGTCGTAGCCGTCGTCCCGGTCCGGTGTGGGATAGAAGGGCATCAGCCACAGGCAGGTGATACCCAGCTCCGCGAGGTAGTCGAGGCGCTGGGCGAGGCCCGGGAGGTCACCGGTGCCGTCTCCGTTCCAGTCCATGAAGGT
>DASVED010000244.1:0-6430 GCA_036380775.1 Actinomycetes bacterium | reverse complement strand
GCGCCGCCCACACGACACCGGCGACGTAGGCGGCCCACCCGTCCGGCCGACCAGGAGACAGGTCGGCGAGAGAGACCGAGACGTCACCGGCCGGCTGCTGCACCGAGCGCATCCTCAGCTGGTCGTCGTCCCGTCGGGCGGCGGCGATGGTCGTGCGCGCCTCGATGGCGAAGGGCAGCACGAAGCCGTCGTTGTAGTCGGTGTGTTCGCCGATCAGGTTGACCCGGCCCGGCGCGGACCACACCCCTGCAGGCTCTGCCTCGTACGTCCGGTCAAAAGCGTCGGCGACGCTCATGGCTGACTGGCAGGTGCCGCGGTCCGCAGCGCTTCGGCGGCCTGTTCCGGGGTGACGTCGTTGACGAAAACTCCCATGCCCGACTCCGACCCGGCGAGGTACTTCAGCTTGCTGGGCGCTCGCTTGATCGAGAACACCTGCAAGTGCAGGTAGGCCAGGTCGCGGTCGATGCGGACCGGAGCCTGGTGCCATGCCGAGATGTACGGCAGAGGAGAGTCGTACAGCCCGTCCATGGCCTGCAGCACCTGCAGGTAGATCGGGGCGAAGTCCGTACGCTCCTCGTCGGTGAGTGCCGCGAGGTCGGGCACCTGACGTCGTGGGTAGAGGTGCAGCTCGACCGGCCACCGAGCTGCGTGGGGGACGAAAGCCACCCAGTGGTCGTTGGCCGCGACGACCCGTGAGCCGTCGGCGAGCTCACCGGCGAGGAGGTCGGCGAACAGGTTGCGCCAGGTTCTCTCACGGTGCCGACGGGCGGCGTCGAGCATCCGGCGGGTCCGCGGCGTCACGAACGGGTAGGCGTAGATCTGACCGTGCGGGTGGCTCAGCGTCACACCGATCTCCTCCCCGCGGTTCTCGAAGCAGAACACCTGCTCCACATGGGGCAGCCGACCGAGCTCGACAGTGCGATCGACCCAGGCCTCGAGCACGAGCCGAACATGCTCCGCCGGCAGGTGGGAGAGCTGGGTGGCATGATCACTTGTGAAGCACACAACCTCGCACCTGCCCAGGCCGGGAGCACGCGCGAAGATCTCCTCTGTCACGGACACCGGACGTGACGCGGCCGGCTGCTCGAGACTCGTCGCAAAGGACGGAAACCGGTTCTCGAACACCACCACGTCGTAGTCCGAGGCAGGCACCTCGGTCTGCCGGTCGGGCACCGAGGGGCACAGCGGGCACTGATCGGTCGGCGGAAGATGGGTACGGCCCTGGCGATGGGACGCCATCGCGACCCACTCGTCCAGCGCTGCGTCGTACCGGATCTCCGATGCCGTGCTCGTCGGGCCGAGGTCACGACTGTCCACGACGTCGCGATCCTGCCTGGAGCCGTCGCGATCGAAGTAGATGATCTCCCGGCCGTCTGCCAGCCGCGTGGACGTGCGTCTCATGGGGCTGGCAGCTCTCTCGGTCGACCGTCGCTCTCCTCCGGTGTGGCGCCGAGAGCCGCGACGAGGACGTCACCGACTCGGTCGCGCAGGATGTGCATGGCGTCCTCATGCAGCCCCTCGTCGGTGACGACGACGTCGGCGTCATCGAGGGCAGCGATGGTGCTCAGGCCGATGACCCCCCACTTCGTGTGGTCCGCGACCACGGCGAGACGACGACCGGCGTGAGCCAACGCCCGGCCGGTCTCGGCCTCCAGCAGGTTGGGGCTGCTGAAGCCCGTCTGCTCGTCCATGCCGTGCACCCCCATGAAGACCAGGTCGAGGTTGAGCGACCGCAGTGCTGCGACGGCCACCGGCCCGACGAGTGCGTCGGACGGCGTGCGCACGCCACCGGTGAGGATGATCGTCTGGTCGCCTCGTGGCTGCTGGTAGAACACGGTCGCGATCCGCACCGAGTTCGTCACCACGGTGATGCGCGGGACGTCGACGAGCTGGTGGGCCAACGTCCAGGTCGTCGTGCCGGCCGACAGCCCGACGGCGTACCCCGGGCGAACCAGGGTGGAGGCCAGGGAGGCGATGGCGTCCTTCTCCACCCGCTCGCGATCGGACTTGCGCTCGAACCCCGGCTCGTCGGTGCTGGTGCGGCCCGGCACGGTCGCTCCGCCGTGGACCTTGTCGAGGATCCCCAGGCGAGCCAGCCGGTCGAGGTCGCGGCGCACCGTCATGTCCGAGACGTCGAGCTCACGGGTCAGCTCGCTGACCCGCACGGCGCCGCGCTCGCGGACCATGTCGGCGATGACGGACTGCCGCTCCCGGGCCAGCACCTCACCACTCCTGTCGCGCGCGGTACGGGCACACCATGGCGAGTCAGCGTGGATCACCAGGCGACAAAAGTCAACAGAGTGCAACGCGCCGATCGACCAGAACTCCACCAGCGGGTTACCAGAGAGTTACGCCCAAGCGCTTGACAGAGCGAGTCGGCCAGGTAAGAGTGTGGCCCATCTTGTTGGAATCTGTTGGATCCTGGTGCCCGTTCAGACGTCAAGGAGCAGAGATGTCCAAGCCGCAAACCGAGGCGGGATACCTCGCCGGTCTCGTCCCCCCGTCCGTAGCCGGAGTCGGCCGGCGCGGCTTCCTCAAGGGTGCCCTGGGGACCGGAGCGGCGCTGTCAATGCCCGCCCTCCTCGCGGCCTGTGGCGGTGACGACGACACCTCCTCCAGTGGCGGCAAGCCGACGGGCACCGTGACGTTCGGCTCCAACGAGGCGGGCGGTGACGTGCCCCAGCAGCGGCGGAACGCCCTCGTCGCGGCCTACCAGAAGTCCTCCGGGCTGAAGGTCAAGGTCAACGCCGTCGACCACAACACGTTCCAGGAGAACATCAACAACTACCTGCAGGGCAACCCCGACGACGTGTTCGCCTGGTTCGCGGGCTATCGCATGCAGTTCTTCGCCGAGCGGGGTCTGATCGGCGACATCAGCGACGTCTGGCCCATCGACGGGGTGGGAGACGCGTTCAAGAAGGCGTCTACGGGCTCGGACGGCAAGCAGTACTTCGTGCCCGACTCCAACTACCCGTGGGTCGTCATGTACCGCAAGTCGCTCTGGGACGAGCGCGGGTACGCGCCGCCGGCCACCTACGACGAGATGATCACTTTGGCCAAGCAGATGGAGACCGACGGCCTCACGCCGTTCGCCTTCGCCGACAAGCAGGGCTGGCCGGCGATGGGCACGTTCGACATCCTCAACATGCGGATCAACGGCTACGACTACCACGTGAACCTGATGGCCGGCGAGGAGTCCTGGGACTCCGCCGAGGTCAAGCAGGTCTTCGACACCTGGCGTGAGCTGCTGCCCTACCATCAGGCCGATGCCCTGGGCCGGGACTGGGAGGAGGCGTCGCAGACCGTTGTCGCGAACGAGTCCGGGATGTACTTCCTCGGCCTGTTCATGTTCGAGCAGTTTCCCGAGGACGAGCGCGAGGACGTCGACTTCTTCAACTTCCCGGAGATCGACTCCAACGTCGGGGCCGACGCCATCGACGCCCCGATCGACGGCTACTGCATGTCCGCCGACCCGGACAACGCGGACGGGGCAAAGGACTTCCTCGGCTGGCTCGCCTCCCCGGAGGCAGCGGCCGCGGCGAACGACGCCGGCTTTCCGCTGATCTGGGCGAACTCCAACGCGGACCTGTCCGGGCTGCTGCCGATCCAGCAGAAGGCCGGAGAGTTCATCGCCGAGCAGGAGTCGATCGCGCAGTTCCTCGACCGGGACACGCGCCCGGACTTCGCATCGACGGTGATGATCCCGTCTCTCCAGGAGTTCATCAAGAACCCGGACGACGTCGACGGGCTCACGAAGAAGATCGAGGAACAGAAGAAGTCGATCTTCGTCTGAGACGTTGACGAGCAGGCTATGGGCGCGGATCGTCGAGCCGGTGACGACCCGTGCGCGGGCCGGCCCCCTGCATGACCGCACCTCCTGAGAGAGAAGGGGTGACCGGGACATGGCTCCTCAGGCACCGCCAGCCGTTCCCGCTCCGGACGCCGCGACTGGCGCAGGCCGCCAGCGCCGAGGCCGCGCACCGAAGAGGCGCGTCGGCACACGGCTGTCCAGGGGCGACCGCATCACGGTGACCCTGATGGTCGCGGTGCCCACCGCCCTGGTGCTGTGGCTGGTGTGGTTCCCCGGTGTCCTGTCCGTCGTGCTGTCCTTCACCAGGTGGGAAGGCATCGGCGGGCTCGACACCATCGAGTGGATCGGGACCGAGAACTACAAGAACATCTTCACGATCTACCCGCCGTTCGAGCCCGCGATCAAGCACAACCTGATCTGGCTCGGGGTGCTGTTCCTCATCCCGACGCCACTCGGCGTCTTCCTCGCCGTCCTCCTGGACAAGGAGATTCGTGGGAGCCGGTTCTACCAGTCGGCGTTCTTCCTGCCGGTCGTCCTCTCGCTGGCGCTGGTGGGCTTCATGTGGCAGCTCCTCTACTCGCGCGATCAGGGACTGATCAACGAGATCACCGGCGGGACCACGGACTGGTACGGCGACCCCGACGTCAACCTGTGGGCCGTCCTCGTCGCGGTCTGCTGGAAGCAGACCGGCTACATCATGTTGCTCTACCTTGCCGGGCTGAAGGCGGTCGACCCGTCGCTGCGTGAGGCGGCTACGGTCGACGGCGCGACGGAGACACAGACGTTCTTCCGCATCGTCTTCCCGGTGATGCGCCCGATCAACATCATCGTGCTCGTCATCACCTTCATCGAGGCGCTGCGGGCCTTCGACATCGTCTGGGTCGTCAACAAGGGCCGCAACGGCCTCGAGCTGATCTCCACCCTCGTGTTCTCCAACATCGTTGGTGAGGCGAGCCGCATCGGCTTCGGCTCCGCGCTGGCGACGATCATGCTGGCGATCTCGTCGGTGTTCGTCGTGATGTACCTACGCATCGTCATGCGGGGAGAGGAAGCCCGATGAGCACGACGACCACCACCGCCCCGGTCGACGCCCGCCCTGTTCACCCCACGCCTAAACCGCCCAGGGGCAAGAAGTTCCTGCTGCACGGCTTTCTGATCGTGATGTCGTTGCTGTGGCTGTTCCCGCTGTTCTATGCGGTCATGCAGAGCCTGCGCAGCTACGAGTACACCCAGGAGAACGGCTACCTGTCCTTCGGCGGATGGACGTTCGACAACTACACGACCGCCTGGGAGCGCGCCGACTTCACCAGCAAGTTCGTGAACACGATCTACATCACGGTGCCAGCCGTCACTCTGACGCTGTTCCTCTCCGCCTGCATGGGGTTCGTGCTGGCCCGCTTCTCGTTCAAGCTCAACCTCACGCTGCTCGGCATCTTCCTCGCGGCCAACCTGCTGCCACAGCAGGCGCTGCTCATCCCGCTCTACCGGATGTTCCGCGAGATCCCGCTGCCCGAGTTCATGAGCGACTCCGGGGAGCTGCTCAACAGCTACTGGGCCCTGATCCTGGTCAACACGGCGTTCCAGACCGGGTTCTGCACATTCGTGCTCAGCAACTACATGAAGACGCTGCCGAAGGAGCTGTACGAGTCGGCACAGGTGGACGGCGCGTCGGTGCTGCGTCAGTTCTTCCAGCTGACCCTGCCGCTGTGCCGGCCACCTCTCGCCGCGCTAGCCACGCTCCAGGTCACGTGGATCTACAACGAGTTCTTCTGGGCGACGGCCCTCCTGCAGACGGGCGACAAGTTCCCGATCACCAGCTCGCTGAACAACCTGCGCGGGCAGTTCTTCACCGACGTCAACCTGGTGGCCGCCGGTTCCATCGTGGTGGCCTTGCCGCCGCTCATCGTGTTTTTCGTGCTCCAGAAGCAGTTCGTCTCCGGCCTGACGCTCGGCGCGACCAAGGGATGACCGGACAGCTCGTCCACCTGCGTCGCCACGGCGTCTCGGTCCTCCTGGACGTCGCCGGGCCCGGCGTCCCCGCGCTGCTGCACTGGGGCCGCGATCTCGGAACCGACCTGCCCGTCCGCGAGGCCTGGGTGCCGCCGGTCCCGCACGGCACCGTCGACGAGCCCATACCCACCACGCTGCTGGGGGGCGGGATGGCGTCGCCTGGCCTGCGGGGCTCGCGCGCCGGCCAGGCCTGGGCCCCGCGCTGGACAGTCGACGACGTAGCACGTCCGGACGACAGCAGCGTGGCGGTCCGCTGCACGGACGCTGCGAACGGACTGACCGTGTCGACCACGCTGGTCCTCGACGCGCACGGGGTCCTCACCGTTGGGCATGTCCTGCGCAACGAGTCGCCGGATCGCTACCAGCTGGACCGCGTGGCGGTGGTGCTGCCGGTGCCGCACCGGGCCACCGAGCTGCTGGACATGACCGGGCGGTGGGCCCGGGAGCGGCATCCGCAGCGTCATCAGTTCACCGCGCAGGGCACCTGGCTGCGCGAGTCGCGCAGCGGCCGTACCGGCCACGACGCGACCCTGCTGCTGGTGGCCGGCACCGACGGCTTCGGCAACGGGCGTGGAGAGGTGTGGGGCGCACACCTCGCCTGGAGCGGGA
>DASVED010000243.1:0-5566 GCA_036380775.1 Actinomycetes bacterium | reverse complement strand
GCCCGCGAAGATCGAGACCCAGGTGCCGCGGCCGGCGAACGGAACGGCGTTCACGGCGGCGGCCGGAGGGGCAGGCAGCAGTACGCCGGCCAGGACGGCCGCCCAAGCCAGCAGAGCAGCTGCTGCCGAACGTACGGTCATCGTCGTCTCCCCCTCAGCCGGACCGCCACTCGATCACGGGGCAGCGGTCCATCACCATGTCCAGCCCCGCGTCGCGCACCCGTCGCGCGGCGTCCTCGTCGATCACGCCGAGCTGGAACCATACGGCCTTGGCCCCGATCGCGACTGCTTGGTCGGCGATGTCACCAGCCAGCGTGGAGTTGACGAACACGTCCACCACGTCGACGCGGAAGGGGATGTCCGACAGGGTGCGGTAGGCGGTCTCGCCGTGCACGTCCTGCGGGTGGCGGTGGACAGGGACGATGCGCCGGCCCTTGTCCTGCAGCACGCGGGCGACGCCGTAGGCCGCGCGCGCCTGGTTGTCCCGCAGCCCGACCACCGCCCAGGTCTGCAACCCGAGCACCCGCCGGACGACGTCGTCGCCGGCCGTCACGGGCGACCGAGGGCGCCGTAGGTCCAGCCGGCCGCGCGCCAGCGCGCGGGGTCGAGCGCATTGCGTGCGTCGATGATCCGCTTGACGGACACGACGCCGTCGAGCACCGCCGGGTCCATCTCGCGGAACTCCTGCCACTCGGTGAGGTGCAGCACCAGGTCGGCCGACTCGCAGGCCTCGACGGCCGAGGACGCGTAGCCCAGGGTGGGGAAGAGGGCCCGCGCGTTCTCGACCCCGCGCGGGTCGTACACCGTGACCTGCGCGCCCTGCAGCTGGATCTGCCCGGCCACGTTGAGGGCGGGGGAGTCGCGCACGTCGTCGGAGTTGGGCTTGAACGTTGCGCCGAGGACTCCGACGCGGGTGCCCAGGAAGGAACCGCCGCACATCGTCCGGGCCCGGTCGACCACGTGGCTGCGGCGTCGCATGTTGATGGCGTCGACCTCGCGGAGGAAGCTCAGTGCCTGGTCGACTCCCAGCTCGCCGGCCCGGGCCATGAACGCCCGGATGTCCTTCGGCAGGCAGCCGCCGCCGAAGCCCAGCCCCGCGTTGAGGAACTTGCGCCCGATGCGGTCGTCGTGGCCGATCGCGTCGGCGAGCACGGTGACGTCGGCACCGGTGGCCTCGCACAGCTCGGCCATCGCGTTGATGAAGGAGATCTTCGTCGCCAAGAAGGCGGTCGCTGACGCCTTGACCAGCTCTGCCGTCGCGAAGTCAGTGGCGATGAAGGGCGTCCCGGCGTCGATGGCCGACGAGTAGACCTCGCGGAGGAGCGTCTCGGCCCGCTCGGACGTGATCCCGACGACCAGACGATCCGGTCGCAAAGTGTCCTCGACGGCAAAGCCCTCGCGCAAGAACTCGGGGTTCCAGGCCAGCTCCACCTGCGCGCCCGCAGGGGCCAGCTCGGCCAGCCGCTCCGCGAGGCGGTGCGCCGTCCCGACCGGGACGGTGGACTTCCCGACGACCAGGCACGCGCGGTCGAGGTGGGGGGCCAGCCCGTCCACGACCCCGTCGACGTAGCGCATGTCGGCGGCGTACTCGCCCCGGCGCTGCGGGGTGCCCACGCAGAGGAAGTGAACGTCGCCGAAGGCGGCAACCTCCTCGTAGGAGGTGGTGAAGCGCAGGCGGCCGCTCTCGAGGTGCTTCCGCAGCAGCGGTTCGAGGTCGGGCTCGTAGAAGGGAACCCGGCCCTCGGTCAGGGCCGCCACCTTCGCGGCGTCGACGTCCATGGCGAGGACCTCGAACCCCAGCTCGGCCATGCATGCCGCATGGGTGGCGCCGAGGTAGCCGGTGCCGAGGACGGTGAGGCGCAGGGTCATGACGACAGAGGCTATCGAGCCCTCACCCAGCGGCCGCGGGGCGGCGTGCCAGCCGTAATCTCTTGTGCGTGAGCGACTTCGACGTCTACCGCCTGCCCGACGAGCACCAGATGCTGCGCGAGGCGGTCCGCGCTGTCTGCGACGACAAGATCGCGCCACTGGCGGCGGAGGTCGACGAGGCCGGGCAGTTCCCGCAGGCGTCGTACGACGCCTTGCGGAAGGCGGACTTCCACGCCGTGCACATCCCGGAGGAGTACGGCGGCGCTGGAGCGGACGCGCTGGCCACCTGCATCGTGATCGAGGAGGTCGCCCGGGTCTGTGCCTCGACGTCGCTCGTGCCGGCCGTCAACAAGCTCGGCACCATGCCCTTGCTGCTGTCGGCGTCCCAGGACCTGCTCAAGCGGTACCTCCCCGCCGTCGCGAGTGGAGAGGCGATGTTCTCGTACGCGCTCTCGGAGCCGGAGGCCGGCAGTGACGCGGTGGCGATGCGGACGACGGCGGCCCGGGACGGCGACTCCTACGTGCTCAACGGGGCGAAGCGCTGGATCACCAACGCGGGGGTGTCGGAGTACTACACGGTGATGGCGGTGACCGACGTCGATGCGGGCGCCAACGGTGTGTCGGCCTTCGTCGTGGAGAAGTCCGACGAGGGCTTCACCTTCGGGGCGCCGGAGAAGAAGCTGGGTGTCAAGGGCTCGCCCACCCGGGAGCTGTACTTCGACGACTGCCGCATCCCGGCCGACCGCCTGGTCGGCGCGGAGGGAACCGGCTTCAAGACCGCCCTGCGGACCCTGGACCACACGCGCGTGACGATCGCCGCGCAGGCTGTCGGGATCGCGACAGGTGCCCTCGAGCACGCGACGCGATACGTCAAGGAGCGCAAGCAGTTCGGCAAGGCGGTCGCCGACTTCCAAGGCGTGCAGTTCATGCTGGCCGACATGGCGATGAAGCTGGAGGCCGCCCGCCAGATGACCTATGTCGCCGCGGCCAAGTCCCAGCGCGGCGACAGCGACCTGACCTTCTTCGGCGCGGCCGCGAAGTGCTTCGCCTCCGACACCGCGATGGAGGTCACCACCGACGCGGTGCAGCTCCTCGGGGGGTACGGCTACGTGAAGGACTACCCGGTCGAGCGGATGATGCGCGACGCCAAGATCACCCAGATCTACGAGGGCACCAACCAGATCCAGCGGCTGGTGATGGCCCGGCAGCTGCTCAAGTAGTCGCCCGGCTACGGCTGGCCGGTAGGTGCAGCACGCCGTCCTGTCCTGCGGCGAGCTGGCCGGCGATGTCCCGCGCCGTCATCGCCCGTGCGTAGTAGAAGCCCTGGGCCGAGTCGCAGCCCATCGCGGCGACCGCCTCGCGCTGGCCGACCGTCTCGACGCCCTCGGCGATGACGGTCAGACCCAGGACGTGGGCCAGGTTCGTCACCGCCGCCGCGATCGCCAGGCCCTCGGGCGCTGCGCCGATGTCGGTGATGAACCCCTGGTCGATCTTGACGATGTCGATCGGCAACCACCGCAGGTAGCTCAGCGACGAGTAGCCCGTCCCGAAGTCGTCGAGTGCCATGCGGATGCCGAGCTCCTTGAGGCCGGTGAGCACTGTCATGGCCCGCTCGGTGTCCTCGATGAGGCTGTGCTCGGTGACCTCCAGCACCAGGGCGGTCGGGTCCATGCCGGTCGATGCCAGCACCTCGCTGACGGTGTCGCAGAACTGCGGCGCCATGAGGTGACGGGCCGAGACGTTCACCGCCAGGTCCAGGGGGCTGCCCGGGTGCGCCCGCAGCCAGTCGCTGCGGTCCCGGCACGCACGTTCCAGCACCCAGTCGCCGATGGCGTTGATGAGGTTGCTCTGCTCAGCGACGCCGATGATGGCCGAGGGCGGGACCCGGCCGCGCACCGGATCGGTCCACCGGAGCAGCGCCTCCACACCTGTCACCAGCCCGTCGAGGCTGCGCACGATCGGCTGGTAGGCGACCTCGAGCTGATGGTGGCCGAAGGCCGCCCGCAGGTCCGACTCCAGGCTGTTGTGGTCCGAGGTCGCCAGTGCCTCCCGGAGGTCGATGATCTGGTGGCTGCTGCCGCCCTTGCGCTTGGCCTGGTACATCGCGGTGTCCGCCTCGGCCAGCAGGCTCTCCGAGATGAGGTCGCCCAGCCCGGCGAAGGCGACCCCGACGCTGGCTGTGACCGAGACCTCGAGGTCGGTCAGGACGAAGGGCTCGGCGAACGCGGCATCGACGCGGCTCGCCAGCAGCTCCACATCGGACTCATCGTGCAGGTCCTCGCACAGGAACACGAACTCGTCGCCGGCGAACCTGGCCAGCGTGTCCCCGGGCCGGATCAACGCCGAGAGACGCCGGGCGACCGCCAGCAGCAGCTCGTCCCCTGCCGGGTGTCCGTGTCTGTCGTTCACCTGTTTGAAGTGGTCGAGGTCGACGAACAGGATGGCTGCGTTCGTCCGCGAGCGCTGGGCGCGCTGCGCCGCGTGCTCGAGGCGCTGCTGGAGCAGCATCCGGTTCGGCAGACCCGTCAGCGGGTCGTGCAGGGCGTTGTGCCGGAACAGCTCTGTCGTCGCGCGCGCGTCGTCGCGGGACTGCGCGTTGACCAGGTAGGCAGCGGCGACATCGGCCAGGGTCTGCGCGGCGTCCATGTCCTGCCTGCCCAGGATGCCCGGCGTGTCCCGGTAGAGGTCGAGGGCGCCGAGCCTGCCGTCGGCCTCGCGCAGCGGGAAGGTGAACACTGCCGCGAGGCCGGCGGCCACCGCCGCCGGCGCGAACTCGGGGAACTGGGTGTCGGTGCCGAGGTCGGGCACCGAGACGGCCTCCCCGGAGAAATAGGCCGTCAGGCACGGGCCCTGCCCGATCTCGGTCTGCAGCTGCTCGAACCGCAACGCTGCCCCGTCCGACGCGGCGATGTAGCGCGGCGCGAGGCCAGGCGAGATCAGGGTGACGCCCGCGGACGTGATGGGGAGGACGTCGACGATCCTGCCCACCAGGTGGTCGAGGATGCCCTGGATCGGGAAGTCGGTGGCGAGAGTGCGCGCGAAGTCGCTCAGGACGACGGACAGCTTCTCCGCATGGACCACGCGGACCCCCAGGCATCGGACAGTAGGTCCGCGGGGTCCGGGCGGACGTCTCGCTGGTGATGACGAGAGACCCCGAAGGGTCGAGCACGACTCTACGCGTGCAACACGCCACGGAGCGTATTTCGACGATCCGCCGCCCGGAGTTGTCGAGGTTGCGACCGATATGTGCTCGGGATCGGCTAGTTCTCCTCGAGGGAGCGGAACAGCGCCAGGGCTTCCTCGCGGTCCCACCGCACGGCTGATCCCGCGGGCGTCGAGTAGTTGGGATCGGCGACCGGGACGGTGACCTGCCTGCCGCCACCGCCGGCGACGGCGCGCATGGTGAGGGCGAACTGCAGCAGCGAGATCGGTCCGTCTCCCTCGTCGATCGTGAGCGCTGTCGTCGTCGAGTTGCCCAAGCCGACCAGCCGGAACGGGTTGAGCAGTGTGGCCGGGCTGGTCGCCTTGTCGAACACCGCGCCGAGGAACTCCTGCTGCCGCTCCACCCGGCCGAGGTCGCCCTTCGGGTCGAAGTACCTCGCGCGTACGTAGCCCAGCGCGGTCGGCCCGTCCATATCCTGGCAGCCCTTCTTCACCCGCAGCCCGGCCTTGCGGTCACGGATGTTCCGTGCGGGGC
>DASVED010000242.1:0-8217 GCA_036380775.1 Actinomycetes bacterium | reverse complement strand
CGAGCTGCTCCCGCTCGTCGCCGCCGTGGGTGCCGGCGGGCTCGTGGCGCACCGTACGCGCTCGACGGGGTGGGCCGTCGCCGCCGGGATGGCCGTCCTCTGGGTCGGCGTCGCGCTGGCCGCGGCCGCCGGATGACCGTCCCGGTCAACGGCCGGAAGCCTCAGTCGACGTCGGTTGGGCGCTCGCCCTTCGACCCGTCGGCTCGGTCGGCCGCGAGTCGATCGGTCATGGCGTCCTGAAGCGCCGCGGCGATGTCGGGTCGGTCCATCTCGAGCTCGCGGAAGGACGTCCCGAACAGGGTCCACACCGTGCCGGGCTCGGTCGCCGTCACGGTGGCCGTGCGCCGTCCGTCGGGGCCTTCCGACGAAGCGCGCCGCCTACTGTGCGACCGCTTCGACGTCGAGGATGTCCGCCCCCGGGCAGCGACTGGTGGAGGAGGGCCGCCAAGAGCGGGATGCGGGACAGGTCCTCTACAGCCGGGTGCTTCTGGTTCATGGGGGACGTCGCAGGGTCACGGGGACGTCGCTTCGCAGTCTCGTGCTCAGCGTCGGGCTCCCGACATCGCTTCGCCCATTGTTCACGCGCTGGCTACCCAGGTGGTTCGGGCGATGTCGACGACGCGCTAACTAGGCAGCCGCCACCGATGTGGGCCGCCGCTCCGCGGACCACCCTCGGGAGGACCGATCACGGACCCGTTCGAGGAGACCGACATGCGTATCTTGTTCACCAGCACCCCCGGCCTGGGCCACGCCCACCCGCTGCTGCCCTTCGTCCGTGTGGCCCGCGCCCGCGGCGACGAGGTGCGTTTCGCCATCAGCACCGAGGCCCAGCCGGCCGCGGCAGGCTTCGGCGTCCCGCTGGTCCCGACCGGCCAGCCGGCCCCGGCCGACGCGGGCGCGTTCTGGTCCGCTCTCCCCGGCCAGCCCGACCCCGACGTCTACGTCATCGGTCGCTGGTTCGCCGGGTTCGTGACCAGGGCCGCCCTGCCCGCCGTCCGCGCCGAGGTGGAGTCGTGGCGTCCCGACCTGGTCGTCAGCGAGGCCGCCGAGATGGCCGGCCTGCTCTGCGCCGAGGCTGCGGGCATCCCGCACGTCACGGTGGGTGTCACCGCCCTGGCCGGGCCGGGGTACACATCGCCGGTCCTCGTCGAGGAGGTCAACCGGGCCCGGCGGATGGTCGGGCTCCCGGAGACCGCGGACGTCCCGTGGCAGAGGAGCACGACGCGGTACGTCACCGCGGTGCCGCGCGTCCTCTGGGGAGCGCCCGACGAGGTGCCGGACGGCACGATGCTGCACCGGCACGAGGACCCGGAAGGGCCGGTGCCCTCCAGCGTGCCGCAGCCACGGTCCGCCGACCGCCGGCCGACGGTCTACGCCACCCTCGGCAGCGCCGCGCCGGGCGTCGACCTGGCGGCGCCCGCCTACGGCGCCGTGCTCGCCGGCCTGGCGCAGGTCGACGCCGACGTCCTGTTCACCGTGGGGTCCTTCGACGCCGCCGCTCTCGGCGCGGTGCCGCGGAACGTCAGGATCGAGCGGTATGTGCCGCAGTCCGTCGCGATGGCCTGCGACGCGGTCGTGTCGCACGCCGGGTCGGGCACAACAGTGGCCGCGCTGACCCGGGGTTTGCCGCAGGTGGCGGTCCCGCTCTTCGCCGACCAGCCGCACAACGCGGGGCGGCTCGCCGCGGCCGGCGCCGGCGTGGTGGTGGACGTCCGGTCAGCGGCGGAGACCCTGCCCGCCGCGGTCCGTCAGGTGCTCGACCTGCCGACGTACGGCGAAAACGCCCGGGCGATCGCGGCGGAGATCGCCGCCGTGCCCTCGGCCGCCGACCTGCTGGCGCACCTGCTGCCCGTCACGGTCCCCTGACCCGCAGGCAGGGGACCGCGACGAGCACGTCGGCGTCGCCGACGACGTCTGCTACGTCGAGGACGGCTCGAGGGTGACGGTCTCCGGCCGGCGCTGCGCCGGCAGGTGCACCTCGGGCCGGCCCTCGATGTGCAGCTGCGGGATGCGCCGCGACATGGCCTCTGGCAGCCACCAGTTCGCCCGCCCGAGCAGGTGCATGACCGCCGGCACGAGCAGCAGCCGGACGACGGTCGCGTCGATCAGGATGGCCGACGCCATGCCGACGCCGATCACCTTGAGCACGACGTCAGGGCTCGGGATGAAGGCCGCGAACACCGCCACCATGATCGCCGCCGCGGCGGTGATGACCCGCCCGGTGGACGCCAGGCCCTCGAGGACTGCGCGCTCGTTGTTTCCGGTCCGCAGCCACGACTCCCGCATCCGGCTCACGAGGAACACCTCGTAGTCCATCGACAGGCCGAACAGGACGGCGAACATCAGCACCGGGACGAACGCCGGCAGCGGCGTCGCCGTGTCGATGCCGATCAGCTGCCCGGCCCAGCCGCCCTGCAGGACGAGGGCGACCACGCCATAGGCCGCGGCCACTGAGAGCAGGTTCATGACCGCTGCCTTGATCGCGACGGCGATCGACCGGAAGGACACGAGGAGAAGCAGCATCGACAGCAGGACCACGCCGCCGATCAGCAGCGGGATGCGCTTGGCGATGTTCTCCGTGCTGTCGATCGAGGTCGCTGTCACACCTCCGACGTGCACGTCGACCCCGCTGCCCCGGGTGACGTCAGGCAGTGTCGTGTCGCGCAGGGTCTGCACCAGGTCCTCGGTGGCGGGGGACTGCGGACCGTTCACGGGCACGACGGTGATCACGGCGGTGTCCCCACCGGGGCTCACCGTCGCGTCGGTGACGGCGGCGACGCCGGTCGTGGAGCGCACCGCGTCGGACACCTGTCCCAGCATTGCCTCGCCGCCCGAGGCGGGCAGCTCGGCGACCAGCAGCAGCGGACCGTTCATGCCCGGACCGAACCCGTCGGCGAGCCGGTCGTAGGCCTGGCGGGTCTGCGTGTCCTCCGTGTTGTTCCCGGCGTCCGGGAAGCCGTACCGGACGTCGAGGTACGGCAGCGCGAGACCGAGCAGGGCCACGACACCGAGGACCGCGGCGACGATCCGGTGCCGGTCGATCAGCCGGCTCCACCGCAGCCAGGCCCGGGACGGCTCGACGTGCCCGCCCACCGCGACCTCCACCGGGCGGCGGCGCCCGATCGGGAGCCGCAGCCGGTCGACGTGCCGGCCGAGGTAGCCGAGCAGGGCCGGGAAGAGGGTCACGCTCGCGGCCATCACGACCAGGACGGCGAGGATCGTGACCAGCGCGGCGCCGCGCATGAAGGACAGGCCCATCGCGAACAGCCCGAGCATGCTGATGACGACGGTCGTGCCGGCCACGACAACCGCCCGCCCGGCGGTGTCCAGGGTCGCCACGGTCGCCTCCCGTGGGTCGAGCCCCGCGGCCCGCCACTCGCGGAACCGGGTGACCATCAGCAGCGTGTAGTCGACGCCGATGCCGATGCCCATCATCGTCGCGAGCGAGGTCGACCAGTCGGGAGCGTCGATCAGGGCGATCAGCAAGCCGGTCAGCGTGCTGCTCACCGCGAGCCCGGCAACGGCCACCAGGATCGGAAGTCCGGCGGCGACCACCGAGCCGAAGGTGATCAGCAGGATGATGGTGGCGGCGGCGAGGCCGATGCCCTCGGAGCCGATCTCGGCAGCCTCGCCCTGGGTGACGGTCTGCCCGCCGAGGGCGACCTCCAGGCCGGGGCGCTCGGCGGCCACGGCCAGGGCGATCATCTCCTCGCTCTCGGCGACCGGCATGTCGACCGGGTTGACCACGTCGAGCCGGATGTGCGCGACGAGGGTGCGGCCGTCTTCCGAGATCGCCCCGGGTGTCGCGTACGGGTCCTCGACAGCGTCGACGTGTCCCATGTCGCCCAGCTCGGCGAGGAGCGCGCGTACGTCGGAGCGGACTCCCGCGTCGGTCACCCCGTCCGGCGCCCGGACGACGACGTCGACCGTGTCGCCCGCCTGCGCCGGGAAGGTGTCCTCGAGCAGCTGCTGGGCCTGGCTGGAGTCCGAGCCGGGCGCCGAGTAGTCGGCCTTGAAGTCGCCGCCGAACGCCGCAGCGAGGCCGATGGCCAGGGCCAGCGCGGCGATCCAGGCCAGCACGGTCGCGCCGCGGTGGCGGAACGACACGTCGGCCAGGCGGCCGAGCGGGCCAGGACGCTGCGCAGCGGGCGCGGGGGAGGTCGAGCGGGGGGCGACGGCGGTGCCAGCCATGTCGGCGTCCTCGGGATCGGTGGGCGAACGAACGTTATGACGCATAACAAACACGAGGCTGCGTCACTTGTCAAGAGGCATTACCTGTGTGATGCTGCGTAACACACACGACATCTCGGAGGTACCACCGTGGTCGCTGCTCCCGCCGGCACCCGCCGTGAGCGGGCCCGCGCCGCCACGATCGACGAGATCAAGACGACCGCCCTCGGCCTGATGCGCGAGCAGGGCACCACCGACGTCCGGTTCACCGACATCGCGCGGGTCATGGGGATGACCCCACCCGCGCTCTACCGCTACTACGCCGACCGGGACGAGCTGCTCACCGACCTCATCGCCGAGGGCTACCGAGCCCTCGGCGCCCGCATCGCCGCCGCCCTGGCCAAGCTCCCGGCCGCGGACCTGTCCGGTCGCTGGGTGGCCGCGGCCAGCAGCTACCGCGAGTGGGCCAGCGCCGAGCCGCAGCAGTTCGCGCTCGTCCTGGGGATGCCGGTCCCCGGCTATGTCGCCCCCGACGAGGGCCCGACCACGGAGGCGGCGAAGGCGGCCATGGCACAGCTCGCCAGCATCTTCGTCGCGGCCGCCGAGACCGGCCAGCTCGGGAAGCCGCTGATCCGCGAGGTGTCCCAGGCGATCGCCGACTGCGAGAAGGCCAAGCACGACGAGCTGGTGGGGGTCATCCCGCCGGAGAGCTTCCAGGCCATGATGCAGACCTGGGCGAGCCTGCACGGCTTCGTCAGCCTGGAGGCCCACGGCCACTTCGACTGGCTCGAGCCCGATGCCCGCGACGAGCTGTTCCTCAGCCACATCCGGTTGGCGGCGAAGGCGGCTGGGCTTCCCGTCCCGTCTGCCTGACGGTCATTCGACGCCCCACGGCAGCGGGTCGCCGGACGCCTGCGTGGCGGCCTGTGTCTCTGCCCTGATGACGTGCATGACGGCGTTGATCAGGGCCAGGTGCGTAAAGGCCTGGGGGAAGTTGCCGAGGTGCCGGCCACTGTGCGGGTCGATCTCCTCGGCGTAGAGCTCGAGCGGGCTGGCGTAGGCGAGCAGCCGCTCGCAGAGCTTGCGGCCTCGTTCCACCTCGCCGATCTCGATCAGCGCTGACACCAGCCAGAACGAGCAGATGGTGAAGCTGCCCTCCTCGCCGGAGAGCCCGTCGTCCGTGTCGTCGACGCGGTACCGGAGGACAAGCCCGTCGACCGTCAGCTCGTCGGCGATCGCCAGGACGGTCGACTGGATCCGCGGGTCGTCCGGTGGAAGGAAGCGCATCAACGGCATCAGCAGCACGGATGCGTCCAGCGCGTCGTCGCCGTACCGCTGCACGAAGACGCCCCGGTCGTCGGCGCCGTTGAGGCAGATGTCGGCGTGGATCTGGTCGGCCAGCGTCTGCCACTTCTCGGCGTACTGCGGCTCGTCGTGCATCCGGGCCAGTCGGGCGCCGCGGTCGAGGGCAACCCAGCACATCAGCTTGCTGGACGTGAAGTGCCTCGGCTCGCCGCGCACCTCCCAGATGCCGCGGTCCGGCTGCTCCCAGTGCTCGGCGGCCTGCTCGACCTGGCGCTTGAGCACCGGCCAGAGCGACTCGGGGAGCTGCTCGCGGGAGCGGGCGTGCAGGTAGACGGAGTCCAGAACCGCGCCCCAGACGTCGTGCTGTCGCTGGGAGAACGCGCCGTTGCCGGTCCGCACCGGGACCGCGCCCTCGTACCCGCTCAGGTGTGGCAACGACGTCTCGGCCAGCTCTCGTTCGCCGCCCACGCCGTACATGACCTGGAGGTCGTGGCCGTCCCGGCACATGTCGGCGACGAAGTAGAAGAAGTCGTCGGCCTCCCTGTCGAACCCCAGGGTGTAGAGCCCCCAGAGGGCGAACGTCGAGTCCCGGACCCAGGCGTAGCGGTAGTCCCAGTTGCGCTCGCCCTGCGGCGTCTCGGGCAACGAGGTGGTGGCGGCGGCGATTAGCGCGCCCGTCGGGGCGTACGTGAGTCCCTTGAGGGTGAGGGCGCTGCGCTGCAGGTAGCTGCGCCACGGGTGGTCGGGGAACGTGCCCAGGGTGATCCACTGCCGCCAGTACTCGGAGGTGCGGCGCAGCCGGTCCTCCGCCTCGAGCAGGGTGCGCGGCGGAGGTAGCGGTGACCACGACAGAGCCACGAAATGGCTCTCCCCCTCCGTCATCCTGGTGCGTGCGTGCAGGCCTGGGCCCTCGATGCCGGGCCGCAGGTCGGTCGTCAGTCGCAGCGACAGGTCGACCCCCTCGGCTGTCGCGACGACCTCGCCGTAGCCGTCGCCGGCGTACTCCCACGTCGGCTCGACCTGTGCGTAGTCGAAGGACGGCTCGCAGGTCATGGACAGGTCCACCGACCCGCTCACGCAGCGGACCAGCCGCACGAGGCAGTGCTCGGCGTCGAAGTCGGTCGGTGACCGGCGGTGCGTCCGGGAGCGCTCGTCGACGTTGTGCCACGGCCCCATGCACAGCACGTCGCGGACGAGCAGCCAGCCGGTGCGGGTCTGCCAGGTGGTCTCGACCATCAGGCTGCCCGGGAGGTAGCGACGGGCGGCCGGAACCACCTCGTCGTACGGACCGATCCGGAAGGCGCCCGCCCCGCGGTCGAGCAGTGCGCTGAAGACGCTGGGCGAGTCGGGCCGGGGCAGGCACAGCCATTCCACGGAACCGCTCGGCGCGATGAGGCAGTTGACCTCGCAGTCGGAGAGGAACGCGTAGTCGGCGATGGGCGGGAAGGGGCTGCGCCCGGCCTGCTCCTGCGGGCCGAACCCCGGCGAGCGCGGTTCCTGGTCCATACGCCGATCGTGGACCCGTCCGGCCCGCGCCGCCAGTGATCCGGGTGATCGCTGCCCGTCAGGCCAGGGCTGCGTCGACCGCCTTCTTCATCGCCTTCGGCGAGGTGGGGCTGTGCGGCGCGGACTTCCTGCGCTCGGCCATCTCGGCCCCCAGCTCCTGCAGCTGCTTGCGGCCCAGGCCCTCACGGACCTTCGGGAACCAGTCGTCCTCCTCCTCGGTCATGTGGTGCTTCACGTTCTCCATCAGGACCGTCATCTTCGGCACGAAGCGCTCGGAGTCCGGCGCCATCGACGCCAGTTCCAGGACCAGGAGGTCCGCCACGTGGTGCTCCTCGTAGGACTCGAGGATGTCGTCCTCGAGGTCCGGCAACAGCTCGCGCACCCTGGGGTACATCACCTCGTTCTCGATGTACGTGTGCACGGTCAGCGCCTCGATGATCGCCGCGCCGACCCGGGCCTTGGTGGCGACGGCGTCCTCACCGGCCTTCTCGAAGTCGCGGAAGAGCTTGCGCATCTCCTGGTGATCCTTCTTCAGCAAGACGATGGCGTCTGTCGACATGTCGCACGGCCTTCCGTGGTCGGTGGAGCGGAACAACCGCCGTGTGCCCCGAGACGCGACCGTTATGCACGCCGGCTGCGACGAGACCGCTTCCCGTGGCAGCGTGGACCGGGTGGATCATCGATGGGGGCTGACGGGAGGCCTGCTCATGGTCGTGCTCGTTGCCCCACTTGTTGGCTGCACCGCGGACGACAGCCCGGCCACGGCACCCCGATCCGCGACGTCGAGCGCCCCGGCCGGGACGTCGGCCGCCGGGGAAGGATCCCCGTCGTCGACCGGTACGCCGTCAGGTGGCCCGACCTCGACGACCGCGGCGGCGCCGCCCGAGTTCTCGGCGACCGCGGCCATGGCCGATGTGCGGGAGCTGGCCCGCGGAGGCCCCCGGGAGGCAACCTCCCCGGCGTACCGGAAGGCCGCCCGCACGGTCGAGCACCGGTTCGTGGACCTCGGCTACCAGGTGACCCTTGAGCGGTTCGGAGTGCCCGCCGGCGTGTCCTGGGGCGTCCCGGTCGGGGCCGGGCGGACGTCCAATGTGCTCGCGATGCTGCCCGGGACGGACCCGCGCCGGCCGCACGTCGTTGTCGGGGCTCACCTCGACACCGTGCCGCAGGCACCGGGGGCGGAGGACAACGCCAGTGGGGTCGCCGTGCTGCTGGAGGTGGCCCGGCTCGCAGCCG
>DASVED010000241.1:0-6052 GCA_036380775.1 Actinomycetes bacterium | reverse complement strand
AGAGCCAGCCGGCACGCCAGCCCGTGCTGGGTCTGCCGGCCGGGGCGCCGGGCGTCGTGGGGTCGGTGCAGCGCTTTCAGCACGAGCCGGTCGTACCCCACCAGACGCCCCCGCACGCCCCGACCGCGAGAGCCGTCCGCTTCGTCCGGTTTGGTGGCCAGCCGCCGAGGCTGCCCCAGTGCTCAGCCGCCGAGGCGGCCCAGCATGCCGCCGACCCCGCCCCCGCTCTGGCCCCCACCGCCCTGGCCGGCCGCCCGCGGGGGGTTCTCGCTGGGCTGCACGATGACGAAGCCCTGGCCGGCGAACCCGAGCTGGAAGGCCTCGCCGGAGCCGCGGCCGAGCATCGCCATCGGCTTGAACCCCGACGACTTGATCGAGGTCTGCAGGGAGGCCGACCAGGCGACCACGGCGTCGGTGTCGACGAAGGTCGGCGCGTCGACGGTGAGCACGACCGGCGTGCCGTCCGTGGTGATGGCGATCTTGCCGCTGCCGGTGAAGTAGGTGTTGAACAGCCCGCCGCCGATCATCCCCGCGCTGCCGATCATCTTGATGTCCCACTGCAGGGTGGGCTCGAAGGCGAGCACGCTGACGCCGTTCACCGAGAAGGCATCGGCGCCGTCGAGCTCGATGATGTGCACGTCGCAGGCCCGGTCGGCGAAGAACACATCGCCCTGCCCGGTCACCCGCATCAGGTCCACGCCCTCTCCGGTCACGGCCTTCTTCAGCATCTTCCCGATGCCGCCGGCCGACTGGTAGTCGAAGGCCACGTCGCCCTGGTAGGCGACCATCGAGCCCTGCCGTGCCATCACCGTGCCGCCCGTGAGCGCCACCTTGAGCATCTTGGAGTTCTGCAGGCCGAAGCCCTCAGGCGCTGACGTCTCGAGGTACTCCTGGCTGAACAACGAGCTGCGCATCTGTCGGTCCCCTCCTGAGCTCGGGTGGATCCTCCGCTCGGCACCGTATTGCCTCAGCGCCCTCCGACAGGGGTGGTTAGGCTCGCCGGGTGCTCGACCCGAAGCTGCTGCGTGAGGACCCGGAGGCCGTCCGCGCCTCCCAGCGCGCCCGTCGGGAGGACCCCGGGCTCGTGGACTCGGCGCTGGCAGCCGACGAGGCCCGGCGCCGGGCGATCGCGTCCTTCGACCGGCTGCGGGCCGAGCAGAAGGGTCTCGGCCGTGAGGTCGCCAAGGCCAGCGGCGAGGAGAAGGCGCTGCTGCTCGACCGCACCAAGGAGCTCGCGGTCCTGGTCAAGGCCGCTGGCACTGCCCAGGACGAGGCGGCCGCGGCCCACGACGGCTTCATGCGCGCCCTGTCCAACATCGCGGAGCCCGGGGTCCCGGAAGGCGGTGAGGACGACTACGCGGTCCTGGAGCACGTCGGGGGACCGCCGACGTTCGACTTCGAGCCGCTCGACCACCTCGAGATCGGCCAGCGGCTCGGCGCGATAGACACCGAGCGCGGGGCGAAGGTGTCCGGCGCCCGGTTCTACTACCTGACCGGTGTCGGTGCGCAGCTGCAGCTCGCCATGCTGAACCTGGCGATGACCCAGGCGGCCGAGGCCGGGTTCGTTCCCGTCGTACCCCCGGTTCTCGTGCGCCCCGAGGCGATGGAGGGCACCGGCTTCCTCGCCCAGGCGGCCGAGAACGTCTACCACCTGCCGGAGGAGGACCTCTACCTCGTCGGGACCTCGGAGGTGCCGCTCGCCGCGTTCCACATGGACGAGGTGCTGTCCGGCGACCGGCTGCCCCTTCGCTACGCGGGCTGGTCGACGTGCTTCCGCAAGGAGGCCGGGTCCTACGGCAAGGACACCCGCGGCATCCTGCGCGTCCACCAGTTCGACAAGGTCGAGATGTTCTCCTACGTCGCGCCCGAGGACGCGGCGGCCGAGCACCAGCGGCTGCTCGACTGGGAGAAGGAGATGCTGGCCAAGGTCGAGCTGCCCTACCGCGTGATCGACGTCGCAGCGGGCGACCTCGGCTCGTCGGCCGCGCGCAAGTACGACTGCGAGGCGTGGGTGCCCACCCAGGGCCGCTACCGCGAGCTGACGTCGACCTCGAACTGCACCACGTTCCAGGCACGCCGGTTGCGGATCCGGGTCAAGGACGACCAGGGCGTACGCCCGCTCGCGACCCTCAACGGCACCCTCGCGACGACCCGGTGGATCGTGGCGATCCTGGAGAACCACCAGCAGGCGGACGGCTCGGTCCGGGTCCCGGTCGCACTGCGGCCATACCTCGGCGGCCGTGAGGTGCTCGAGCCGGTCGCGTCGTGACCGATGAGCCGTCGGTCGAGGAGGCTGTCGAGCCGTCGGTCGAGGAGCTGCAGGCCGGCTGCACCCGGTTTCTCGGCGGCCACGGCCCGCGGTCGCCGGCAGAAGTCCTCGCGGAGGTGCGCGACGAGCTGGGTGACGTGGCGGGCGACAGGTACGGCGAGGGGGGAGTCGTGGCCGAGCTCGAGGCCGAGGTGCGGGTCCTGCTGGGCAAGCCAGCCGCGGTCTTCATGCCGAGCGGGACGATGGCACAGCAGATCGCGCTGCGCGTGCACGCCGAGCGCACCGGTCGGACGGTCGTGCTCTGGCACCCCACCAGCCACCTCGAGCTGCACGAGGACCAGGCGGCGGCCCGGCTGCACGGGCTGCTCCCGCGGCCGGTCGGTGATCCTCGCCGGCTGATCACGGCGGAGGACCTGGAGGCCGTCGCGGAGTACGCGGCGGTGCTGCTGCTCGAGCTGCCGCAACGGGAGATCGGGGGGCAGCTCCCGGCGTGGGACGAGCTGGTCGCGCAGACCGAGCTGGCCCGATCGCACGGCACCGCGGTGCACCTGGACGGGGCCCGGCTGCTGGAGTGTCTGCCGCACTACGGCCGAACGGCGGCCGAGGTCGCCGGGCTGTTCGACAGCGTCTACCTGTCCCTCTACAAGGGCCTCGGCGGCATCGCCGGCTGCGTGCTCGCAGGGGAGCAGCAGCTCGTCGCGGAGGCCCGCGAGTGGCGGCACCGCCATGGCGGGACCCTGTTCGGGATGTGGCCGTACGCCGCCGCGGGGCTCACCGGCCTGCGCCGCCGGGCACCCCTGATGGCGCGGTACGTCGAGCACGCGCAGGCGGTCGCGGCCGAGCTGTCCCCGGTCGAGCACCTGACCGTCGTACCCGATCCTCCTGTCACGACGATGATGCATCTGTACCTCGAGGCGCCCGCTGACGCGCTGACGGCCGCCATGCGCGCGCACGCCGCCGAGGCGAAGGTCTGGTCCTGGTCGCGGTGCTTCCCCACCGACCTGCCGGGCTGGCAGGCCGTCGAGCTCACGGTCGGGGACGCGACCCTCGAGTGGTCGCCGGAGGAGATCCGCGACCTGGTGGCCGGCCTGCTCGAGCGCAGCCGGGCGGCCTAGAGGTCGACCTGCGGCAGCCGGGTCAGCGGTCCGGCGAAGCGCTCGTCGGTCAGCTCCTCGTCGACGATGCGACCGCCGAGGAACGCGTCGTAGGCGGCCAGGTCGAAGTGCCCGTGCCCACACAGCGCGGTGAGGATGACCTTCTCCTCGCCCGACTCCTTGCAGGCCAAGGCCTCGCGGATGCAGGCGGCCAGCGCGTGGGTCGGCTCGGGAGCCGGCACGATGCCTTCGGCGCGGGCGAACTGCACCGCCGCGGTGAAGCACTCCGTCTGCGGGATCGCGACGGCCTCCATCAGGCCGAGCTCGTAGACGTGGGAGATCAGCGGGCTCATGCCGTGGTAGCGCAGGCCGCCGGCGTGGATCGGGTCGGGGACGAAGTCGTGCCCGAGCGTGTGCATCTTCAGCAGCGGTGTGAAGCCGGCCGTGTCGCCGTAGTCGTACGCGTAGGTGCCCCGGGTCAGCGACGGGCATGACGCGGGTTCGACGGCGCGAATGACCGGTGACATCCGACCCGCAAGCTTCTCTCTCAGGAAGGGGAACGCCAGCCCGGCGAAGTTCGACCCGCCGCCGGTGCACCCCACGATGAGGTCCGGCGAGTCACCGGCCTTGGCCATCTGCAGCAGGGCCTCCTCGCCGATGACCGTCTGGTGCAGCAGCACGTGGTTGAGCACGCTGCCGAGCGCGTAGTGCGTGGCGTCATCACCGGCGGCGACCTCCACCGCCTCGCTGATCGCGATGCCGAGGCTGCCCGGGTGGTGCGGGTCGTCCGCGAGGGCCTTCCGGCCCGACTCGGTGAGGTCCGACGGGCTGCGGTGCACCGACGCGCCGAAGACCTCCATCACCGACTTGCGGTAGGGCTTGCCGTCGTAGGACGCGCCGACCTGCCACACCTCGCACTCGAGGCCGTAGACCGCGCAGGCGAACGCGAGTGCCGTCCCCCACTGCCCGGCACCGGTCTCGGTGGTGACCTTCGTGACGCCGGACTTCTTGTTGTAGAAGGCCTGCGGCACGGCGGTGTTCGGCTTGTGCGACCCGGCTGGGGACCCGCCCTCGTACTTGTAGTAGATGCGGGCCGGGGTGCCGAGCGCCTTCTCCAGCCGGTGCGCCCGGTAGAGCGGGGACGGCCGCCAGAGCTTGTAGACGTCGAGCACCTCCTCGGGGATGTCGACGTAGCTCTCCTGCGTGACCTCCTGCAGGATCAGGTCCATCGGGAACAGCGGCGCGAGGTCGTCGGGCCCGACCGGCTGCAGCGTCCCGGGGTGCAGTGGTGGTGGTGGCGGTGCCGGCAGGTCGGGAATGACGTTGTACCACCGGGTCGGCAGCTCCGACTCGTCGAGCAGGAACTTGTGCTGGTCCGCCACCGGGGCCTCCTCATCGCGGTCGAGGGTCCCCGACGCTAGTGGCGGTCGACGGCACCGGGAAGGCATCGGCGAGGATCGTCTCGTGCCACTGCAGCCACCGCGACTCGTCGCCACCGACCTGGACGGGACGATCATCCCGTGGGACGGCGAGATCACCGACCGCACGGTCGCCGCGTTGCAGGCGGTGGAGGCGCGCGGTGTGCCGCTCGTCCTGGTCACCGGCCGGCCGCCCCGCTGGATGGCTGACGTCGCCCAGCGCACCGGGCACACCGGGGTGGCCGTCTGCGCCAACGGCGCCCTGCTCTACGACCTGCACACCGAGGAGGTCGTCGACTCCTTCCCCATCTCGGTCGAGGTCGGGCTCGAGGTCGCCCGCCGGCTGCGCGAAGCTCTCCCGGACGTCTCGTTCGCGGTCGAGAACCCGGAGGGGTTCTCCCGTGAGGAGGGCTACGCGGCCCGGTGGGACGTCGCCCTGGCCCGCGAGGTCGACGTGCTCGAGCGCATCTACGACCAGCCGGCTGCCAAGCTGCTCGCGCGCCACGAGGCCATGGGCCCGGACGACCTGCTGGCGGCCGCGCGCGAGGTGGCCGGCGACCTGGTGGAGCTGACGCACTCGTCGTCGTCCGGGCTGCTGGAGATCTCTGCCGCTGGGGTGTCCAAGGCGACGTCGCTGGCCCGGCTGTGCGAGCGGTACGGCGTCGACGCGGCGGACGTGGTGGCGTTCGGTGACATGCCCAACGACCTGCCGATGCTCGCGTGGGCCGGACGTGCGTACGGCGTGGCCGGTGGCCACCCGGAGGTGCTCGCCGCGGTCGACCGGGTCGTCGCCGCACCCGAGGACGACGGCGTCGCCCAGGAGCTCGAGCGCCTCTTCGACCTCTGACCGGTCACCTTGGCCTCCGCAACGCCGCGGCGCAAGATCCTTCGTGCCGCTCCGGAGATCATCGGGCTAGGAATGATCTCCGGACTGGCACGTTCGATCATGGAACGAGCGGGGGTGGGGGGCGCGCAGGTGAGGCCTCCGGCTACAGGTACTGGCCGGTGTTGGGGCGGCCCTGCTCGGGGCCGGGCTGCCCCTCGCCGCCGGGCATCGACATCCCGCTCGGCAGGGCGCGGCGCCGGATCTCCTCGAACTGCGCGCGCGCCGCCATCTGCTGGGCGAACAGGGCGGTCTGGATGCCGTGGAAGAGCCCCTCGAGCCAGCCGACCAGCTGGGCCTGCGCGACCCGCAGCTCGGACTCGCTGGGCACCGCGTCGTCGGTGAACGGCAGCGAGATCCGTTCCAGCTCCTCCACCAGCTCGGGCGC
>DASVED010000240.1:0-8697 GCA_036380775.1 Actinomycetes bacterium | reverse complement strand
GGCGGCGAGATGATCGAGGCCGTGACGATGGCCTCCTCCACCTTCGCGGCGGTGCCCCACAAGTTCGAGGCCGGCACCCCACCGATCGCGCAGGCGGTCGGGCTGGGAGCGGCTGTCGACTACCTGAGCGGGCTGGGCATGGATGCGGTGGCGCGGCACGAGCACGCCATCACGACGTACGCGCTGGAGCGTCTGCAGTCGGTCGACGGGCTGCGGGTGATCGGGCCGGCCACCGCCGAGGCGCGAGGCGCCGCGATCTCGTTCGCGCTGGGGGACCTGCATCCGCACGACGTCGGCCAGGTGCTCGACGAGCTGGGGATCGCGGTCCGGGTCGGTCAGCACTGCGCCCGGCCGGTGTGCCTGCGCTACGCCGTGCCCGCGACCACCCGCGCATCCTTCTACCTCTACTCGACGACGGCCGAGGTGGATGCGCTCGTGGACGGTCTCGAGCACGTCAAGCGGTTCTTCGGCGGCCCGGGTGGTGTCACTCTGTGAAGCTCGAGTCGATGTACCAGGAGATCATCCTGGACCACTACCGCAACCCGCACCACAAGGGTCTGCGGGACCCGTTCGACGCCGAGGTGCACCACATCAACCCCACCTGCGGCGACGAGGTCCGGCTGCGGGTGCGGCTCGCCGACGACGGCGAGACGGTCGCGGACGTCTCGTACGACTCCCTCGGCTGTTCCATCTCTCAGGCGTCGGTCTCGGTGATGACCGACCTGGTCGTCGGCCGCACCGTCGACGAGGCGGACCGCGCCCACCAGGCCTTCCTCACGCTGATGCGGGCCAAGGGCGACACCGAGTCCGTCACCGAGGAGCTCGAGGACGTGCTCGAGGACGCCGTGGCGTTCGAGGGCGTGTCGAAGTACCCCGCCCGCATCAAGTGCGCCCTGCTCGGGTGGATGGCCTGGAAGGACGCCACGTCGCAGGCCCAGGGGCGAACCGTCCTGTCCGACTCGACCGGCACCACCGACCCGACGACCCGAACCACGGAGGAGATCGCATGAGCGAGACCGCCACCACCGCCACCGACGGGCAGGGCGGCCCCGGCATCGCCAAGGTCGAGGACGTCGAGGAGGCGATGCGTGATGTCATCGACCCCGAGCTCGGCATCAACGTCGTCGACCTCGGGCTGCTCTACGGCGTGCACGTCGCCGACGACAACGCTGTGACGCTCGACATGACGCTGACGTCGGCTGCCTGCCCGCTCACCGACGTCATCGAGGACCAGACCAACTCGGCGCTGGCCGGCCTGGTGAAGGAGACCCGCATCAACTGGGTCTGGATGCCGCCGTGGGGGCCGGACAAGATCACCGACGAGGGGCGCGAGCAGCTGCGGGCGATCGGCTTCAACGTCTGAGCGACTAGCCCCGGCTCTGCCGCACCACGACCGGTGGGCAGACCTCGTGCTCGAGCAGGTCGAAGGCGTTGCGCCGCACGTAGTCCCAGGGGTTGATCCACCCCAGGCAGTCGGGACAGATCGCCTCGGTGTCGACGTGGAAGGACGCGTCGATGACCTCGACGTGCGGCCGCCGGCGCCTCCCGTGCAGCAGCAGGCGAGCCACCAGGGCGACCGGTCGGACGTGGCGCATGACGGCCACTCTCGTCCTGCCCACCGACAGTCGACATGCCGCGGCCGTCACGGTCGGGCAACGGTCCGGTCACGGACCGGGGCACGCGGGCGGGCCGCGTCAGCGAACCGCTGTCGGGGCATCGGGTGACCGAGCGGTGCGCCCAGGCCGGATCGACGGCTGAAACGTGGCCTCCAAGGCACCTGACGGTGTGCGAGTCCGGCGAGGGCGCACCGCCCACCTGCTGACGGCCGGTACTCCATCGCGTGACCGCGGCGCTGCGGGGACAGTGGCTGCGTTGAGTCCCGCCACCTCACAGTGGCCGCGTCAGCTGAACGTGTTGCAGTCGTTCACGTCGGCGGAGCGGCGCCCGGTGAGGAACCACTGCCGGCGCTGCTCGGCCGAGCCGTGGGTCCAGGACTCCGGGTCGACGCGACCCTGCGTCTTCTGCTGGATCCGGTCGTCCCCGACGGCCTCCGCGGCGCCGATCGCCTGGTCCAGCTCGGTCTCGCCGACCGACACGTTGCCCCGGTCGTCAGCCAGCCGGCTCCATACGCCCGCGTAGCAGTCCGCCTGCAGCTCCATCGCGACGGACAGCTCGTTCTGCTCGTCTGGGCGCGCCTGCTGGGCCGCGCGCACCTTGCGCTCGGTGCCGAAGAGCGTCTGCAGGTGGTGGCCCGCCTCGTGAGCCATGATGTAGGCCTGCGCGTAGCGGCCCTTGGCGCCGAACTGCTGCTGCAGCTGCTCGAGGAAGCCGATGTCGATGTAGATGCTCTGGTCCGGCGGGCAGTAGAACGGCCCGACCTGCGACGATGCCGTCCCGCAGCCGGTCTGCACGCCCTGGGTGAAGAAGGTGAGCCCGGGCTGCTCGTAGGTCTCGCCGGCCCGGCTGAACTCGTCGGTCCACACCTCGTTGATCTCGTTGTAGACCTTCACCAGGAAGCAGTCGTCGTACTTGTCGACCGCGCCGTCGGTGTTGCAGCGGGTCTCCAGGTCACTCGTACCGGCGCCTTGGCCCTCCACCGAGCCGTCCTGGGGGACCAGCTGGCCGGGGTCGATCCCGCTGCCGCCGCCGAGCACGGACACCAGGACGTAGATCAACAGGCCGACGATGCCCACGCCGCCGCCCCCGATCGCGATCGGCCCACCCATCCCGCGGCGGTCGGAGACCCCTGACACGTCCACTGACTGGTCGTCGAACTTGATCCCCACGGATCGGGCTCCGTCCTGTCGCAGCGGGCTCCGTAGACTACGGCGCATGTCGTCGCCGTCCTCGTGAGCTGGTCTCCCGTTACCCACGTAGCCGTCCGCCACGCCGCCCAGAGACCCACCGCTCCGTTGACAGAGGAAATGCAGGCGCCCCGATGATCACCGCCACCGCCCTGGAGCTGCGCGCCGGCCCGCGCCTGCTCCTCGGTGCCACCACCTTCCGGATCGCCCCCGGTGACCGGGTGGGCCTGGTCGGGCGCAACGGCGCGGGCAAGACCACGCTGACCCGGGTCCTCGCCGGTGAGGGCCAGCCGGCCGCCGGCGCCGTGACCCGCTCGGGCCACGTCGGCTACCTCCCGCAGGACCCGCGCACCGGCGACCTCGACGTGCTGGCCCGGGACCGGATCCTCTCGGCCCGCGGGCTGGACGCCGTGATCCGCCGGATGCGCGAGACCGAGGGCGAGATGGCCAGTGCGGACCCGGACACCCATGACCGGGCCATGCGCCGGTGGACCCGCCTCGAGGAGGAGTTCCAGGCTGCGGGCGGCTACGCGGCGGAGAGCGAGGCGGCGGCGATCTCGTCCAGCCTCGGGCTCCCGGACCGCGTGCTGGTCCAGCCGCTCCGCACGCTCTCCGGTGGCCAGCGGCGCCGCGTCGAGCTCTCCCGGATCCTCTTCTCCACCGGCGGTGGCACGGCGGGCGACGCCACGCTGCTGCTCGACGAGCCGACGAACCACCTCGACGCCGACTCCATCACATGGCTGCGCGAGTACCTGCGGACGTACAAGGGCGGGCTCGTCGTCATCAGCCACGATGTCGGCCTGCTCGAGAGCACGGTGACCCGCGTCTTCCACCTCGACGCCAACCGGGCCGAGGTGGACGTCTACAACGTCGGCTGGCGGGCCTACCTGCAGCAGCGCGAGACCGACGAGCGCCGGCGCAAGCGGGAGCGCGCCAACGTCGAGAAGCAGGCGTCGGTCCTCAAGGCGCAGGCCGACCGGATGCGCTACAAGGCCACCAAGGCTCGCGCCGCGCAGAGCATGGACAAGCGCGCCGCGAAGCTGCTGTCCGGCCTGGACGAGGTGCGGCGGACCGACAAGGTCGCCAAGCTGCGCTTCCCGGACCCGGCGCCCTGCGGCAAGACCCCGTTGACCGCGGAGGGGCTGTCGAAGTCCTACGGCTCGCTGGAGGTCTTCACCGACGTCGACCTCGCGATCGACCGGGGCAGCCGGGTCGTGATCCTCGGGCTCAACGGCGCGGGCAAGACGACGCTGATGCGCCTGCTCGCCGGCGTCGAGGAGCCGGACACCGGGGAGGTCGTCCCGGGTCACGGGCTGAAGATCGGCTACTACGCGCAGGAGCACGAGACGCTCGACCCGGACCGGACGGTGCTGGAGAACATGCGCAGCGCAGCACCCGATCTCGGGGACGCGGAGGTCCGCCGGGTCCTCGGCTCGTTCCTGTTCTCCGGCGACGACGTCGACAAGCCGGCCCGGGTGCTCAGCGGCGGCGAGAAGACCCGGTTGGCGCTGGCCACCCTCGTCGTGTCCAGCGCCAACGTGCTGATGCTCGACGAGCCGACAAACAACCTCGACCCGGCCAGCCGCCAGGAGATCCTGGGCGCGCTGCGCACGTACAAGGGTGCTGTCGTGCTGGTGACCCACGACGAGGGCGCCGTCGACGCGCTGTCCCCGGAACGGCTGATCCTGCTGCCCGACGGCGTCGAGGACCTGTGGAACGCCGACTACGCCGACCTCGTCGCCCTCGCCTGACCGATCTTCGCACCCCAAGATCAAGATTGCGCCGACACACCAGTTCGTCGGCGCGTCTGGTGTGCAGGCGCACAAAGGATCATTCGGGCGCGGGGCAGAACTGGTCTGGCGCGACACGGGAATCGCGACGATCATGGCGGCGGAACGGTCCAACAGTCACGGGATGGCGTGGACGAGGAGGCTGACGTGGTCGAGCTCAAGAAGGGCGCGCGCATCACCGGTGGTGACCGCAGCAAGCTGGCGGCGGACCTCAAGCGGAAGTACTCCGGCGGCTCGAGCATCCGCGAGCTGGCGGCCGAGACCGGACGGTCCTACGGCTTCGTGCACCGGATCCTGGCCGAGTCGGGGGTGGCCCTGCGCGGTCGCGGCGGCGCGACACGCGGCAAGAAGTCCTGACCAGCTCGGCCACGCCCGCCGTCGGGGGCGACGGGGTGGAGCTGGCGCGCGACGGCGCACTGGCCACGGTCACGCTGTCACGCCCGGAGAAGCGCAACGCCCAGACGCCGGCCACGTGGCGAGCGCTGATCGCGATCGGCCGCGAGCTGCTCTCCGACGAGTCCGTGCGGGTCGTGGTGCTGCGTGCCGAGGGAGCGTCGTTCTCCGCCGGGCTCGACCGCGCGATGTTCACGACCGGTCTCGAGGGTGAGCCGGGGCTGATGACGCTGGCGGCTCTCGACGATGCCGAGCTGGACACCACGATCGCGGGGTTCCAGGAGGCATTCACCTGGTGGCGTGACCCGCGGGTGGTGAGCATCGCGTCGGTGCAGGGCCACGCGGTAGGCGCCGGCTTCCAGCTCGCGCTCGGTTGCGACATCAGAATCCTCGCCGACGATGCTCAGCTCGCGATGCGCGAGACCACCCTCGGACTCGTGCCCGACCTCGCCGGAACCAAGCCGCTCGTCGACCTCGTCGGCTACTCCCGCGCCCTGGAGATCTGCGCGACGGGGCGATGGGTGGTGGCGCAGGAGGCGGTGGACCTCGGGCTCGCCTCGGTCGTCGTACGTCGGGAAGAGCTCGACTCCGTCACACGTGACCTGGCTGCGGCCCTGCTGGCGGCCCCGGCCGGTGCGGTTCGCGACACGAAGGAGCTGCTGCTGGGGGCCGCCGGCCGCAGCCACGCCGAGCAGCAGGCCGCCGAGCGCGCCGCGCAGGCGGGCCGCCTGCGCGACCTCGTCCGGGCGCAGCCCGCGGAACCGGGCCGCTGAGTGGACCTCTCTTTGACGGAGGAGCAGCGGGCCGTCCGGGCCGCGGTGCGCGAGTGGGTCGACGACGTCGTCGTCCCGGACTCGCTGCGCAACGACCGGGAGGAGCGCTTCCCGCAGGAGGCGCTCGACGGGCTGCGCCAGACCGGGTTCGTCGGCCTGACGATCGGCGAGCAGTGGGGCGGCGGCGGGGCAGACCCCCTCACGTACTGCCTGTTCATCGAGGAGCTCGGACGGGGCGACGCCAACGTGCGGTCCATCATGTCGGTGCACCTCGGGCTGGTGGCCGGCTCGGTCGAGCGCTGGGGGAGCGAGGCGCAGCAGCGGGAGTGGCTGCCCAGGATGGCGACCGGCGAGGTGCTCGGCTGCTTCGGGCTGACCGAGCCGGACCACGGGTCGAACCCGGCCGACCTGCGCGCGACCGCCGAGCCGCGCCCTGACGGCGGCTGGCGGATCACTGGCCGGAAGGTCTTCATCACCAACGGATCCATCGCGCAGGTCGCCCTCGTGATGGCGCGCACGGGCGGGTCGGGGGCCAAGGGTGTGTCGGCGTTCCTGGTGCCCACCGACCGTCCTGGGTTCAGTGCCGTCCCCCTGCACGGCAAGCTGGGCCTGCGCTCGTGCGACACGGCCGAGCTCGTCCTCGACGGCGTGGAGGTCGGCCCGGAGGCGCTGCTCGGTGGTGAGGGCGACGGCCTCAAGGTCGCGCTCTCGGCGCTGGACGACGGCCGGATGTCGATCGCCGCGTCCTGCACCGGGATCGGCCAGGCGGCGCTGGACACCATGGTGGCCTACTCGACGCAGCGCGAGCAGTTCGGCAAGCCGATCGCCGGGCACCAGCTCGTGCAGGAGATGCTCGCCGACTCCGCCGTGGACGTCGACGCCTCGCGCCTGCTCACCTGGACGGTCGCCGACCTCAAGTCCCGCGGCGAGCGCTACTCGGTGGCCGCGTCGAAGGCAAAGCTGTTCGCCACGGAGGCCTCGATCAGGGTGGCGAACAACTGCATCCAGGTGCATGGCGGCTACGGGTACGTCGACGAGTACCCGGCGGCGAAGTACCTGCGCGACGCCCGGGTCACCACCCTCTACGAGGGCACCAGCCAGGTGCAGAAGCTGCTGATCGGGCGCGCCCTCACCGGCATCAGCGCCTTCTGAGCGCTCGCCGGCGGACGGGTGTCGGTGCGGCGACGTACCGTCCAGGGGAAGCAACGGCGTCGGCGCGGCGTTGCCGGGGGTTGTCACGATGATTACAGGAGGCGCCGGTGTCGATGTCGCACAGCCCGTGGGCAGCCATGCGCTCCCTCACCCGCGACGGTGAGGTGGCCAAGCGCAAGCTGGCCCCCGGGACGATCCCGCGGATCGCGCGCTTCGCCCGGCCCTACCGGCGCCAGATCGGGATGTTCCTCGTCCTCGTCGTCATCGACGCCGTGCTCATCGTGGCCCTGCCGCTGATGTTCAAGGTGATCGTCGACGAGGTGGCCGACCCGGCGGGTGGCGACAAGTCGGTTGTCGTCGGGATCGCCCTCGCGGTGGCCGGCCTCGCCGTCTTCGACGCCGTGCTGACGCTCTTCCAGCGGCTGCTCTCGTCCCAGGTGGGCGAGGGCCTTATCTATGACCTGCGGACCCGTGTCTTCTCCCACGTCCAGCGAATGCCGATCGCGTTCTTCACCCGGACCCAGACCGGCGCCCTGGTCAGCCGCCTCAACACCGACGTGATCGGGGCCCAGCAAGCCTTCACGTCCACGCTGTCGTCGGTCGTGTCCAACGTCATCGGTCTGATCCTGGTGCTGGCCACGATGCTGTACCTGTCCTGGCAGATCACGCTCGGCGCGCTGATCCTGACGCCGATGTTCCTGCTGCCGGCCCGCTGGGTCGGTCGCAAGCTGCAAGCCATCACCCGCGAGGCCATGCAGCTCAATGCCGGCATGGGCACGACCATGACCGAGCGGTTCAACGTGTCCGGCGCGCTGCTCGTCAAGCTCTTCGGCCGGCTCGACGACGAGTCGCGCGGCTTCGCCGAGAGGGCCGGCCAGGTCCGGGACATCGGCATCAAGCAGGCGATGTACGGCCGGGTGTTCTTCACCAGCCTCACCCTCGTCGCCTCGCTCGCGACGGCGCTGGTCTACGGCGTGGGCGGCGTCCTCGCTATCGACGACACGATCACGCTCGGCACGCTGGTGGCGCTGACCGCGCTGCTCGGCCGGCTCTACGGTCCGCTCACGGCGCTGTCCAACGTCCAGGTCGACGTCATGACCGCGCTGGTCAGCTTCGAGCGGGTCTTCGAGGTGCTCGACCTGCCGCCGATGATCGACGAGAAGCCGGACGCGGTCGCCCTGCGCCGCGGGCCCACCGAGGTCGAGCTGCGCAACGTCTCCTTCCGGTACCCCGCCGCCGACGAGGTCTCGCTCGCCTCCCTCGAGTCGGTCGCGGTGCTCGACCAGGCACCGAGCCAGCAGGTGCTGTTCGACGTCTCGCTCGTCGTGCCCGCCGGCACCATGACCGCGCTGGTCGGCCCGTCCGGCGCCGGCAAGACCACGATCACCAGCCTGGTCGGCCGGCTCTACGACACCGTCGAGGGCCAGGTCCGTGTCGGCGGCCGCGACGTGCGCGACGTGACGCTCGAGTCGCTGCACGAGGTCGTGGGCGTCGTCACCCAGGACGCCCACATGTTCCACGAGACGATCCGCACCAACCTGCTCTACGCCCGCCCCTCCGCCACCGACGCGGAGCTGGTGGACGCGCTGCGGGCGGCCCAGATCTGGGAGCTCGTCGGCTCCCTGCCGGACGGCCTGGACACGACCGTCGGCGACCGGGGCTACCGGCTCTCCGGCGGCGAGAAGCAGCGGCTGGCTCTCGCCCGGCTGCTGCACAAGGCACCCGACGTCGTGGTGCTCGACGAGGCCACCGCCCACCTCGACTCCGAGTCGGAGGTGGCGGTGC
>DASVED010000239.1:0-8471 GCA_036380775.1 Actinomycetes bacterium | reverse complement strand
GTAGTAGAAGCCGTGCTCGCTGTCGCCTTCCGGCTCGGGGGGGCCGTCGCACTCGGAGCTGCCTCCGCCTCCGGTCTCGTCCATGATCGCGAAGTACTTGCCGTCCCAGGTGATCACGCCGGAGTGGATGAACTCGAACTGGTCGGCTGCCGACGGGTTGTAGATGTGGGTGTGCGGCTCACCGTTGCTCGCCGTGGGGTTCGCCGGGTCGCTGATGTCCCAGATCTGCGCGTCACCGGCGCACGACGCAACGGCGACGTCCTTCGGGAGGAACACGTTGATGTCGTGGCAGGCCTTGAAGCCGCGGTTCTCAGCGGTGTTGTCGCTGAGCGACTTCTGCCGGGCCGACCAGCCGGTCGGGTCGTCCAGCGGGACGTCGACGATCGATATCTTCTGGTGCGGGGCCACGCAGGCCAGGGGTCCCGCCGCCGCGACCTGACTGGGAGCCGTCCGCCCGGTCGCCAGCGGGTAGGAGGACACATAGAGGTGGATCTTGTTCTGCGTGCGGTTTGGCACCAGCGTGTGGGTGTGCGAGCCGCAAGGGGTCGGCATCCCGTCCAGGAACACCGGGTGGCGTGGGTCGGTGACGTCGAACATCCGGATGCCCTCGAAACCGAAAGCGCGGTAAGTGCTGCCGCCCTCGCTGATGATCGGGTTGTCGGCGCTGCTGCAGTCCTCCTGGGTCTGGGCAGAGTCGATCGACATGAAGAGCAGCAGCCGGTCACCGGCCTTAGCGACCGAGACGTCGTTCTGCGGGCCGCGGCAGGCGAAGTCACTCAGGACCACCGTGTTCTTGGGGTCGCTGACGTCCAGGATGCGGAATCCGTCGTAGTTCCCGGAGAACACCAGGTTGCCCCAGAACGCCAGGTCGGAGTTGGTGGTGCCGTCCTTGTCGGAGTTCCCGACCAGCGGCATCCCTTGGTACTGAGGGCCGATGAACGGCGGTGACTCGGGCGGCTGGCCGTCGTGGTTGAACCCGCCGTGAGAGTCGACGTGGTCCTCGGGATCAGCCGAGGCCGCGGTGGGCAGACCCAGGATCAGGGCCACAGAGGCACCCGCACAGAGCAGGCGCAGACGTCGTCGCATGGTTTGACTCCAGTCTCCGGGGGGTGGCGGCTGTTCCGCGGACCGCTCCTCCCTGGGCGCAACCCCGGTGGGCTGCCATGCACGCGCCGTGAACGATGGCGAGCACTGTAAACCCGGTCAAACCACCACACAAGAGCACGCGTGGGGCCGCACCCGGGACCCACCGGCGGGCCGTCTCAGCCAAGGCAGGAGCGCCCGTCAACGATGTGCGCAGCACCCTGACAGCAACCTGGGCCCGGAACCAACCCAAACCACCCCCATTGCCAGCAGACGCGGGCATAGGCCATCATCTGGTCCGTCGGCGCACCCGACAGGGGTCGCTCAAGCCGGAGAAGGGCACGCCATGCGCACGCCGGTCCGCCTCATCGCCCTGGTGCTGGGCACCTTCGGTCTCCTCGCTCCGGTCGCCCCTGCCGTCGCGCACGACGACCACGGCGGAACCTGGGATCCCAGCCCGGTGAGCAGCACCGGAAACCTCAAGATCGTCGGCAGCGCGCCCAAGACCAGCTCGGTGCCGTCGTACCGCAACTCCGATCTTGCCTTCTGGGGTCGCACCGCGTATGCCGGGAACTACGAGGGATTCCGGGTGCTCGACGTCAGCGAGCCCGAGGACCCGGTCGTCCTCAGCGAGGTCGACTGCGCCGGGTCGCAGCACGACGTCGGGGTGTGGCGCGGGCTGCTCTTCCTGTCGATCGACGCGCCGCTGACGGCGCCGGAGTGCGGCAGCCCCCGGTCGCTCGACGCCGAGGGGCACGCCGCGCCCGGCTTCGAGGGCCTGCGCATCTTCGACGTGCGGGACCCGAGGAACCCGGTCTACAAGGGTGCCGTGGCCACCGACTGCGGGTCGCACACGCACACGGTCGTGCCCGACCCCGCGAACCCGGGCCGGGTCCTGGTCTACGTCGCGTCCTATCCGTCCGGTGTGCTCGCGGAGTCGGCGTATGGCAACTCGTGCAGCCAGCTGAACCCCGACGGGTCCCAGGGCCACTCGAAGATCTCCGTGGTGTCGGTGCCGGTCGACGATCCGGCGGCGGCCGAGGTCGTCAGCGAACCAGCGTTCGAGCTCAACGACCGCGGTGCCACACCCGGGTTCCGGGGCTGCCACGACATCAGCGTCTTTCTGGAGATCCAGCGCGCGGCGGCAGCCTGCATGTCGGAGGGCCAGATCTGGGACATCAGTGATCCAGAGCAGCCCCGGACCGTCGCGCGCATCCACAACCCGCGGGTCGACTTCTTCCACAGCGCGACCTTCACCTGGGACGGGAGCACCGTCCTCTTCGGCGACGAGGCCGGCGGCGGAGTTTCCCCACGATGCCGCACGACCGACGCGTCCACCGTGGGTGCGATCTGGCTCTACGACGTCGCCTCCCTCGACACGATGGACGCCACCTCGCCGGAGCCGGAGCTGAGCCACTTCAAGATCCCACGGGTCCAGGGCGACGGCGCCCGCTGCACGATGCACAACTTCAACGTGCTGCCCATCAGCGGACGCTATGTGGGGGTCTCCGCCGCGTACTCCGGGGGGACCACCGTGTTCGACTTCACCGACCGGACCAGTCCGGTCGAGATCGGCCACCAGGACCCGCACGGCGCCAACACCTGGTCCTCGTATTGGTACAACGGCTTCATCTACACCAACGACACCGGTCGCGGGGTCGACGTCATGCTGCTCTCCGATTCCACCAGAGCCGGAGCAAAGCGGTTGCCCCACCTCAACCCACAAACGCAGGAGTCAATTCTCCGCTGAGCAGAAAGGCCGACCGTAGGACGTGAACCGCCCCGGGTTCAGTGGAGGGCTGGTTCTGGCGGCTGCGGTCGCGGGCGGCTGTGTTGTGCGGTACTAGGCCGCTTCGGTTTCGGCGGTGGGCTTTGCGATTGTCTCGCGCGTCGGCGGTTGATGAACCAGTCGACCCGCTTCGACGACACCCCGAGGCGTGGATGATCTTTAGTCTCAGTTCTAGTCTCAGTTCGCCCGCGTGCGTGCCGGTTCGTGCGCACTCTGGTGAGCGGGGGGTTGCTCCAGTTGTTGCCCAACACCGACCATGCCCGGTCGCCGTTGCTGGCCGCCACCGACGAGGGCAGCTCGACCTTTCAGGCGCTGGCGAAGCGGCAGGCCGTCTGGGTCAACGACCTCGCTGACGGCCTATCACAGGCGGATCTCGACGCGGCAAGTCGTGTTCTCGAGGCGGTCTGCGAGCGCCTCGACGCCGACCACTCGACGCACGGCTAAGACGGAGACACCATGGCCCTCAGCGCAGGTCAGCAGCGCAAGGCAGAGCGATCAGTCCACCTCGTGGCGGCCGTCATGCTCCTCGGCTACATCTACGTGCCAGCTCCGCCCGGGTGGGCCGTGCACGGGATGCGGTACCGCGTGTTCCCACTGCTCGTCGCGACCGGTGTGGCTATGTGGCAGGCAGCCGGCATCCGCCGGTACCGCAGGCTGCTCATGGGAGGCCCCACCCTGCGGAGCGCCCGACCGGTGCCGAGCGCCGCACCACGTGACCCCAGTAGGCGCTGACAGCTTCGTCAGAAAGGTGCCGGGCGGCGACCAACGCGCTTTGATGTCCCCGTGGGCATCATCACGCCCGGCTTCAGCGGTCGCCCTCGCTCCGGTGACGCCGACCTCCCGCCCGGGCAATACCTGACCCGTGACTTCCCGGTGCTGTCCGCCGGGCCGACGCCGCGCATCGATCTCGACGAGTGGCAGTTCGAGGTGGTGACCGAGGCTGGCGGCCGGCGTACCTGGAGCTGGACGGACCTCCTTGCCCTGCCGCGGGCGGAGGTGACCGTCGACCTGCACTGCGTGACCGGCTGGTCGAAGCTAGGCACAACATGGACCGGGGTCAGCCTCGACACTCTGCTGGCTGATATCGAGTCAGCTGCCGACTTCGCGTTGGTCCACTCCTACGGCGGCTACACCACCAACCTGCCGGTGGCTGATCTGCTCGACGGCCAGGCGTGGGTCGCCTTCGAGTACGAGGGGGAGGATCTCGACCCCGAGCACGGCGGCCCGGCCCGGTTGCTGGTGCCGCACCTGTATCTCTGGAAGAGCGCGAAGTGGGTACGGGGCCTCACCCTGCTGCTCGAGGACGAACCCGGCTTCTGGGAGAGCGTCGGCTACCACAACTACGGAGACCCGTGGCGTGAGCAGCGCTACTGGGACGAGTGAACCGCCGGGTCGGCACCGTCACCGCGGTGCGTGACGAGACCCGCACCGCGCGGACTTTGGTCCTCGACGTGCCGGACTGGCCCGGGCACCTGCCCGGCCAGCACGTCGACCTCCGACTCACCGCCGCAGACGGCTACTCCGCCACCCGGTCCTACTCGATCGCGTCGGCCAGCGACGGGACGCGGGTGGAGGTCACCGTCGAGCTCGTCCCGGACGGCGAGGTGTCGCCGTATCTCACCGGGCAGATCACCGTCGGTACGCCCTTGGAGCTCCGCGGACCGCTCGGCGGCTGGTTCGTCTGGCGGCCCGGGGCGCCCGAGCCGGTGCAGCTGGTCGGTGGTGGTTCCGGGCTCGTCCCGCTGATGGCGATGCTGCGGACTCGCGAGCGGACCCGTGCTCCCGCCCCGTTCCGGCTGCTCTGCTCGGCGCGCGACCCCGGGTCGCTGCTCTACGCCGAGGAGCTCGGCCGGCTGACCGATCCCCATGTCGGGGACCACCCGCGCTTGACCGTGGCCTGGACTCGGACCGCACCGGACGGCGAGGAGCGGCCGCCCGGGAGGGTGGACGCGGCCCTCGTATCCGAGGTCACCTGGCCAGCCGACCGCGAGCCGACCTGCTACGTCTGCGGCCCGACCGGTTTTGTCGAGACGATCGCCGACTTGCTGGTCGCGGCCGGACACGACCCGGCGCGCATCAGGACCGAGCGGTTCGGCCCCACCGGAGGAGCACGCCCATGACGACCAACTTCCCGTCCGGCCTGGACGGCAACGCCGCCGCCGGCGACTTGTCGGCGGTGTTCGCCGTCGACGTGACCGCGGCCCTCGCCCAGTGTGCCGGCTGCGGTCGCAGTGGCGCGCTGGCCGAGACTGCGCTGTACCTGCATGGGCCGGGCCTGGTCCTGCGATGCCGCGGCTGCGACGCCGTCCTTGTCCGGCTGGTCAACTCCGCCGACAGGCGGTGGCTCGACCTCCGCGGGGTCGCCGTCCTCCAGCTCGAGCGCGCCGCCGCCGACTGACCGCGTCACACGCCTGCCGTCGGTCGGCATTCAGGCCGTCGACCGCTCACCGGAGCAGGTCTTCACATGAGCGAGGAACCACTGACGCTCTCTCACGACCCGGCCCGAGGTGGCGCTTGTCCGTCCATGACGCTACCGCGTTGAGCAACCCGACCCATGGACGCGATGCTCGGCCAGCGAGAGAGTTGGAATCGTGACGATCGACGGCCCCAGCACGACGCCGCCGCGACCCTCCCACCGGCAACGGTCACCGGCGACCGGCGACCCACGCCCGCCAGAGCAGTGGTCGGTGGTCAATCCGATCGGCACTGACAGGCTCATCCCCGAGCAACGGAAGGTCGTCCCCCGGGACAAGATGCCGGACACGATCGAGTCGTGGAAGGCCTTGGTCGAGGGCGCTCTGACCAACCACTGCTGTGCATTTCACCGCAACATGGAGATCTCGTCACGCTATGCCTGGATGTACAACCTGCACCCCGCTGGGTTCAAGTGGGCCGCGATGGCCGCGTTCGCGTCACACCACGTCCGGCTCGCCCTGTTTCCGCTCCGGCTGGACACCGATGGCGGTGGCTACGTGGACATCCCGCACAGCCTTGGTCGCAAGAGGCTGCTGACAGCGGACGTGGACACGATCCGGGCGACGAACAACGCCATCTTCGACGACATCTTCTGGGTGCACCTCGCGTACGCCACTGCCGGAGACGGGATCGAACGGCTGCGCGTCCTCCTGCGCACAGAGCCCCACTACGAGTCCGTCCTCGCCGCTTTCGAGGCGATCGACCAAGGGCGCCGCGTACTGGAGGACGAGACGGCGTCCGTGGAGGCTCGTCGAGTGGCCGACGACCTCATCGGGGAGGGCACCGTCCAGATCCTCGAGCACGAGCAGCGCGCCTTGGTGCAGGCCAACTTCGATCACCTGTCCTGCATGTTCGCCAGGCTCGTCTCGATCGGCTCGACGACGAGCTTCGAGGTGCGGGGAGTGCGGCAAGAGGTCGCGTACTTCACCTCGTTCTACCTCCACTCGCTCAGGCGAGGTGTCCCGCACTCGCTGCGTGTGCACGCGTGGCCGAGGATCACCCACTTCGAGGATCGCTGGCGTTGGCTCGAGGCGAGCGTGGTGCCCCGCTTCCGGAAACTAGATGCCGACACCCGCTTGATCGACGCCAGCCTGCGGCGCATCTCCGGCGAAGCGCGCGACTACGCCGCGATCCCCTGCGTCCTACCCAACTCAACCGCTGGCCGAGGTCCGCACTGAACGCCTGACAATCACGCCACGCCGACGAGGCAGGCTGGGCGACGTCGCCGCTCAGCTCGGATCGACCGGGGTGAGTGCGGCGGCGAGGGCCAGGGGCAGTCAGCGGAGGCCGCGTACACCTTCCCGGGCACCGCCAGCACCTCGCCGGCTCCGACCTCGTCGAGCACTGGCGCCGAGACCCCGGCCAGGGCATTCATGACGGCCGTGTGGTCGTTCGATGGTCACGCTGACGAAGAAGGACACCCGCACGCCTTGTGGCCGTCCTGGTCGGCGATCACCGGGTACGACGGCGCCTGACTGTCATCCACGATCGTCCGCGGTGACACCGACCGGGCGCCTGCCCTCTGGTCCAAGGACACCGACATGCTGCGGGCTGCCCGCGCAGCGAGTCTCCGGCACGGGCACCGCGGAGTTGCGGTTCGAGATTTCCAGGGGTTGGCGTCTAGTCGGCCTCGTGGGCGGCCGGTATTGTTCGGACTGCAGCCAATTGTGGCAAGCCGCCCAAGTCCCCGGTGTTCCGCTGACTGCGGAGCCTCAGGCGGCTCCGGTTCACGATGAGGCGGCCGACGGTAGGTGACCCGATGGCACTGGTCCTGACGATCACGACGGGGCAGATCGAACGTGAGCGCGTCGAGGCGTTCCAGGTCACGTTCCAGACGTTGCTCGCCCGCCGGTTCGACGAGGCATCGTTCCTGCGCCAAGCGATGCTCGTCCACCTCGGCGACAGCGTGTGGCAGATGCTGACCTTGTGGGACAGCACGCTTGCGCAGACCCACGTCGTGGACAACGACGTTCCGCTCACGGTTCGGATCTTCCGCGACTTCGGCACCGATCCGGAGATACGTCTCGCCGATGTGTCGTCGTTCCTGCAGCCGCGCAGTGGAGGCGTTGCTCGAGCCGGCGAGGGACCCACATACGAGCCGGAGACGTCGACTGAGGTACGTGAGGAAAGCGATGAGTGATCCACCAGGTCGCGAGCTACGGATCCCCGAGGTCGACCAGACGGTTCCACCGCGCCCTGAGGAAGAGGTCGCGGATGCGGGCATCGACTCTGCCGTGACGGACGCGGATCCCGCCGGCGGGAGGACGGCACCAGGCGGGAGCCTGAAGGGTGGCGGGCCAGCCCCGGGCTAGTTGCGCGCTTCCAAGGCGTCCAGGTCCCGCTCGGCATACAACCGGTGCTCCCACTCCTCGTTGAGGATGCACAGCAGGCACTCCCGCACCGGGTAGCTGCGTGACTCCGGCCAGCCGGGCCCCTCAACCGGCTCGGTGTGGCCGTCCAGCGACTCGGCGGTCAAGCCGTCCACGACCTTGCGCATGGTGGACATCCGGTCGCGGCGCAGCTCGAGCACCACGTCGAGGGACGGTCGTGCCTCGCGGTCCCGGGGAACGCCAGGTGTGTCTGGCATCTCGTCCCACGGCAGGTCCAGCGGGTCCCACGGCGATGGGTCGCCGAGGATTGCCCGTCTGATCCAGGAGTCGGTGGCGAACACCAGGTGCCGCAAAGTCTCGGTGAACGACCACTCACCGCCGACCGACTCGTGCAGCAGTGCTGGGTCTAGCCGGCTCGCCCGTGCGACGGTCTCACCCCACAGCCGCTCGAGGACCTCCCACGCCTCGCGGAAGCCGGCCGGGTCTGTCGGACGCATCTTGGCCCGGTCGGGGTACCGCCTGTCCAGCTCGGCACTGACCAGTGGCGCGATATCGACACCGTTGATCGTGACGTCGAGGATCTCGCCGTGGATGTCGACGTAGCCCAGCTCGACGCCGCGCATGACGACGCGGTGCAAGGCGACACCGCGGAACCGGGCATGAGACAGGTCTACGTTTCGAAACTCCGAATGGCTGAGGTCGACATCCTCGAAACGGGAGCCCCGGAGGTTCTGATGGGTGAATTCAGCCACGCCTCGACCATAGCGTCGACGGCTGACAACGCGAGGGCCGGC
>DASVED010000238.1:0-6767 GCA_036380775.1 Actinomycetes bacterium | reverse complement strand
ACGTAGGACCAGGTGAACCATGGGTTGGACGGCTCCTCCGCGGCCGATACTCCGAGGACCACGTGCGCGGCAGACGCACCGGACAGGAAGGCCACGGGTGGACGCTACCCCGGAACCGATGATCCGACTCGAGGGCGTCGGCAAGCGCTACGAGGACGGCACGGTGGCCGTACACGAGCTCGACCTGGACGTGCCGGAGGGCGAGCTGGTCGTCCTCGTCGGCCCGTCCGGCTGCGGGAAGTCGACGACCCTGAAGATGGTCAACCGGCTGATCGAGCCGACGACCGGGCGCATCCTTCTCCAGGGCGAGGACGTGACGGGCAGCGACCCGGTACGGCTCCGTCGACGGATGGGCTACGTCATCCAGCAGACCGGGCTGTTCCCCCACCAGAGCGTCGCCGCGAACGTCGCCACCGTCCCGCGCCTTCTCGGCTGGGACCGGCGGAAGACCGACGCCCGCGTTCTCGAGCTGCTCGAGCTGGTCGGCCTCGACCCGGCCCGGTTCGCGAAGCGGTATCCCCATCAGCTCTCCGGGGGCCAGCGGCAGCGCGTGGGGGTCGCCCGGGCGCTGGCTGCTGACCCGCCGGTGCTGCTGATGGACGAGCCGTTCGGCGCGGTCGACCCGATCGTGCGGGACCGGCTGCAGGCGGAGTTCGTGCGGCTGCAGCGCGACCTGCGCAAGACGGTGCTGTTCGTGACGCACGACCTCGACGAGGCGGTCCGGGTGGGCGACCGGATCGCCGTCTTCCGTGACGGCGGTCACCTCGAGCAGTACGACGCACCGCCGCGCATCCTCGGCGCCCCAGCGACTGACTTCGTGAAGAGCTTCGTCGGCAGCGACCGCGGCCTCAAGCGACTGTCCGTCACGCCGATCGACGTGGCCAATGTCGAGCACCCACCGGTCGTGCACCTCGACGACCGGCTCGTCGACGCCGGCACGGCGCTCCGGGCCGCGGGCGCCCGCTGGGGAGTCGTGCTGGACGACCGCGACGTGCTGCACGGCTGGGTGGCGGCCGACGAGACCGGCGGCGGGACGGTTGCCGATCGCGTGCGCCGGATGGAGGCCTGGGTCCCGCTGGGCACGTCGTTGAAGGCGGCGTTCTCGGAGATGCTGCAGCACGACGCGGGCTGGGTGGCGGTGCTCGACGGCGACCGCTACGTCGGCGTGCTCACGCCCACCACGCTGCACGAGGCCCTCCGTCGCTCCGTCGAGTCCGACCTGCAGGGCGTCGATCCCGACAGCGTCGACCTGGAGACCGTGCCGTCGACATAGGGAACGGCGTCACGCTGGTCGAGGCAGCCCTCCTCGTCCTCGCCGGGTTCGCTGCCGGGCTGGTCGGCAGCGTGGCCGGCCTGGCCTCGATGGTGAGCTACCCGGCGCTGCTGGCCGTCGGCCTCTCACCGGTCGCGGCCAACGTGACCAACACCGTCGGCATCACCTTCGCCGGGGTCGGCTCGACCCTCGGATCACGGCCTGAGCTCACCGGCCAGCGGGCTCGGCTCAGGCTGCTCGGGGCGACCGCGGTGGCCGGCGGCCTGAGCGGGGCCGGTCTGCTGCTCGTGACCCCGGCCGAGGCGTTCGAGAAGCTGGTGCCGTTCCTGATCGGCGGCGCGGCCCTCGCCGTCCTGGCCCGGCCGCGCGCCCACCTCGACGTGACGCCCAGCCCGCGCGACCAGGTCCTGCAGGTGGTGGGCATCTTCCTCGCGGCGGTGTACGGCGGCTACTTCGGCGCAGCCGCCGGCGTGATGATGCTCGCGGTGCTGACCCTCACCTCGGCGGAGCTGCTGCCGCGCAGCATCGCGCTGAAGAACGTGCTGCTCTTCGGGGCCAACGCGGTAGCCGCTGTCTTCTTCGTGGTCGCCGCGCCCGTTGCGTGGGCGGCAGCTGTCCCGCTGGGCGCCGGGTTCTTCCTCGGCGGCCGGCTGGGTCCGTCGGTGGTCCGGCGCGCACCGGCCCGGCCGTTGCGGCTCTTCATCGCGGTGGCCGGCCTCGTGGTCGCCGCCCGGCTCGCAGTCACGGCGTACGGCTGAGAGCGGACCCGGTCATCGCATCGTCGTGCCACCACCACTCGAACATCTTCCGGCCCGGCAGCACGTGGGAGCTTCGTGCCTCTGCCTTGGGCAGCGGCAGCCGGGTCGAGAAGCTCGACGCCGGGCACCCCGGCGGTCCACCGCCCTAGACGGCCGGCGCCTCTGGTGGCTCGTCGTCCCCGCCTCGGATCCGGCAGGTGCGCTCGAGCAGGAGCCCTGCCGCCGTGAGCAGGATCGACGCGACCAGCGCGACGAGGCAGAGCACAGCCCGGTCGCGACGGCTCATGACGTCGAGGCCAGGCAGCAGCAGGACGAGGTAGCCGAGGTAGAGGCCGCCGACGATCGGCCCGACATGAGCGCTGGCCTTCCCGAGCACCGCCATGCGGGCGGTCCCGAGCGGGTGCGGCGGACGGTCGCCCCGGAGCCGGCTGCGCAGCGCGACAGCGGTCACCAGCACGACGACCGCGAGCAGGGCGATGCCCGCAGGCGCCGTCCACGCCAGTGCCGGAAGGCTGGACCCGCGGGTCTCCGCGACGCGCAGGGCACCCCAGGAGACGGCGGCAACGCCGAGCATCAGTGCGACCAGCGTGCTCACTCGCGTCGGTCTCACGACGGCACCTCGAGCACCAGGTCGTCGCGCCGGCGGACGCCCGACGAGTCCAGACCGGCGACCAGTGCGCCAACCGAGCCGAGCCCCGGCAGCTCCGCGTCCGGGTCGGCGTCGCACCACGGGACCAGGACGAAGGCCCGCTCCCGCGCCCGAGGGTGCGGCACCGCGAGGTCCGGCTCCGAAACCTGCAGGTCCCCGACCGCCACGATGTCGACGTCGAGGGTGCGTGGGCCCCATCGCACCTCACGGGTCCGGTCGAACGCGTCCTCGATCGCCAGAGCGCGCTCGAGCAGGGTGCGGGGCGACTGCGGGCCCTCCGCGAGCACCACGGCGTTGAGGTAGTCGGGCTGCTCTGGCCCGCCCACCGGGTCGGTCTCGTAGACCGGCGACACGGCGAGCACCGTGAGGTCGGGAGTGTCGGCAAGCGCCTCGACGGCGCCCTGCAGGAGGGCGAAGCGGTCACCCCGGTTGCTGCCGAGCGCGAGCACGACGCGGCGAGTGGGGATCGTCATCCGGTACGAACGATCGTGACCGTGACGTCGTCGAACGCGACACCGACCGGTGCCTCCGGCTTGTGCACGGTGACCTCCACCTGCTCCACGAGCTCATGGGCCAGGCACACGTCGGCCACCCGGGCCGCGAGGGTCTCGAGCAGGTTCACCGGCTCGCCCTCGACCACGGCGACGACCTGTCGTGCCAGGTCGCCGTAGTGCACGGTGTCGCGGACGTCGTCGCTGCGCGCCGCCGGCGTCAGGTCGAGCGTGAGCACGACGTCGACGACGAACGGCTGCCCGGTCTCGCGCTCCTCGGGATAGACGCCGTGGTGACCGTGCGCCCGCAGCCCGCGGAGCGCGACGGTGTCGCCGGTGTCGCCGCTCACGCGTCGTGCTCCTGGGTGGCGAGGACCGGCGACGCGTGGTGGATCCACAGCCGCCAACCGGCGGGGGTGCGCCGGAAGACGTTGGTCGCGACGGCGCGCCCGCCGACGAGCCCCGGCGACGGGTCCGACACCGTCGACGGCATGCCGGTGAGCATGTTCTCGCCACACGTCACGACTGCCGTGTCGCCGGCGATCGACACGCGGACGTCGGTCAGCACGAACTGGATGTAGGACGTGTTGGCCATGATCATCGACCAGGACCGCAGCACCGCGCCGGTGCCGTGGACGGGCGACCACCCCGGGTGGACGCAGGTGACGACGTCGCCCGCGGTGTCGTCGAGCCACACCGCGGCCATCAGGTCGATGTCGCCCCGCTCGAACGCGTCGTAGAGAGCCGTGTTGGCCGCCGTGACGGCCGCAGCTGCGCCGTCGTCCTGCCAGGTGCCGGTCACCCGTCGACCCTGGCAGACCGCAGCGCCGAGACCACACGCAGGGCGTCGACCGTGGGCCGGACGGCGTGCACCCGGACGCCCCACACACCGTGCTCCGCCGCCAGCGCCGACACGACCGCCGTGGCGACGTCCCGCCCGTCGGCCGGACGGGGCTCGCCGTCCTCGGAGGCGAGCAGCCGGCCGAGGAAGCCCTTGCGCGACGCGCCGACGAGCAGCGGGCGACCGAGTGCGTCGAGTGCCTCCAGGTCCGCCAGCAGCGCCCAGTTGTGCGATGCGTCCTTGGCGAAGCCGAGTCCGGGATCGAGCACCACCCGGCTGGGGTCGAGACCGCGCGCGTCGAGCTCGTCCAGTCGGCGGCGCAGCTCGGCGACGACGTCGCCGACCACGTCGCCGTAGACGGCGAGTGCCGCCATGTCGGAGCTGTGCCCGCGCCAGTGCATGGCGACGTACGGCACGGAGGAGCCCGCCACGACGCCCACCATCTCGTCGTCAGCGAGGCCGCCGCTGACGTCGTTGACCAGCCGCGCGCCGGCCTCCAGCGCGGCAGCGGCCACTCTCGCGCGCATCGTGTCGATGCTGACGACCGCGCCGGCCGCCGCCAGCTCACGGACGACCGGGACCACGCGACGCAGCTCTTCGGCCTCGGCGACGCGCTGCGCGCCGGGGCGGGTCGACTCGCCGCCGACGTCGACGATGTCGGCACCCTCGCCCACCATCTGCAGACCGTGCGCGACGGCCGCCTCGGCCGACAGGTAGCTACCCCCGTCGGAGAACGAGTCCGGCGTGACGTTCAGAACGCCCATCACCAGGGTCCGGTCCCGTCCGGCGAGGTGGTCCGGCAGGCCGCTGACGGTCGGGGTCACCTGGCGACGATGAGGCTCATCGCCTCGGCCCGCGTCGTCGGGTCGCGCAGCTGGCCGCGGACGGCCGAGGTGACGGTGCGCGCACCGGGCTTGCGGATGCCGCGCATGGACATGCACAGGTGCTCGCACTCGACGACCACGATCGCTCCGCGCGGCTCGAGGATGCGCATCAGCGAGTCCGCGATCTGGGTGGTCATCCGCTCCTGCACCTGGGGGCGGCGGGCGAAGACGTCCACGAGCCGGCCGAGCTTGGACAGCCCGGTGATGCGGCCGTCGAGCGACGGGATGTAGCCGACGTGGGCGACGCCGGTGAACGGCACCAGGTGGTGCTCGCAGGTGCTGCGGACCTCGATGTCCTTGACCAGGACCATCTCGTCGTGGCCGAGGTCGAACGTCGTCGTCAGCACGTCCTCCGGCGCCTGCCAGAGGCCGGCGAAGATCTCGCGGTAGGCCCGGGCGACCCGCTCGGGTGTGTCGACGAGGCCGTCACGGTCCGGGTTCTCGCCGACCGCCAGGAGCAGGTCGCGGACAGCCTTGGCGACACCGGCGGGGTCGTAGTCGCCGACGGGGCGTGTCACCGGTGTCAGCCCTCGAACCCCAGCGGGCGGCCCGGGATCTCGTCGGACGGCAGCGGGGCGTCGGGCACGTCGGTCGGACCGGTGACACCCATGCTGTGCTCCTTGTCCTGGCCGTTGACGCCGCTCGGGGACGCCAGCTCCTTCGGCGTCATGACCGGCCCGGCCTGGGGCGCCCGCTTGGCCGACCCGGTCCAGGCCGGGCGTGACGGACGCTTGCGGATGTCGGCGAAGATCGCCGCCACCTGCGCCTTGTCCAGCGTCTCCTTCTCCAGCAGCTGCAGCACCAGCTCGTCGAGGATGTCGCGGTTGTCGACGAGGATCTGCCAGGCCTCGTCGTGGGCGGTCTCGATCAGGCGCTTGACCTCCTCGTCGACCACGCCGGCGACCTCCTCGGAGTAGTCGCGCTGGTGACCCATGTCCCGGCCGAGGAAGGGCTCCGCGTTCTCCGACCCGAGCTTGATGGCGCCGATCCGCTCGGTCATGCCGTACTGCGTCACCATCGCGCGCGCGACGCTGGTGGCCTTCTCGATGTCGTTGGCCGCCCCGGTCGTCGGGTCGTGGAACACGATCTCCTCCGCCGCGCGGCCGCCCAGCATGTACGCGAGCTGGTCGAGCATCTCGTTGCGCGTCGTCGAGTACTTGTCCTCGTCGGGCAGCACCATCGTGTAGCCGAGCGCGCGACCGCGGGACAGGATCGTGATCTTGTGCACCGGGTCGCTGTTCGGCAACGCCGCTGCCACCAGCGCGTGTCCGCCCTCGTGGTAGGCGGTGATCTTCTTCTCCTTGTCGCTCATGATCCTGGTGCGCTTCTGCGGACCGGCGACCACGCGGTCGATCGCCTCGTCGAGCGCCCGGGCGTCGATGAGCTTCATGTCCGAGCGGGCGGTCAGCAGCGCCGCCTCGTTGAGCACGTTGGCCAGGTCCGCGCCGGTGAACCCGGGGGTCCGTCGGGCGAACGCCTTCAGGTCGATGCTCTCGTCGATCGGCTTGCCCTTGGCGTGCACCTGCAGGATCTGGAACCGTCCCATCAGGTCCGGCCGCTCCACGGCGATCTGGCGGTCGAAGCGTCCGGGGCGCAGCAGCGCGGGGTCGAGGATGTCCGGCCGGTTCGTCGCGGCGATCAGGATGACGCCGCCCTTGACGTCGAAGCCGTCCATCTCGACGAGCAGCTGGTTGAGGGTCTGCTCGCGCTCGTCGTGGCCGCCGCCCATCCCGGCGCCGCGGTGCCGGCCGACGGCGTCGATCTCGTCGACGAACACGATGGCCGGCGCGTTGGACTTGGCCTGCTCGAACAGGTCACGGACCCGCGAGGCGCCGACGCCGACGAACATCTCGACGAAGTCCGAGCCGGAG